>NZ_QRMX01000056.1:0-4730 GCF_003472805.1 Acidaminococcus sp. AM05-11
AATAACTCACATACATATCATACGAGGGGAGAGGAAAGCATCACTACCTTTGCGAAAGGTAGTGATGCAGGAGAGTGGATACCCTGAACCAGCACACTTCAGGTTCGCTGACCGCACCAACTGGTGGCTATGTTTTCAAAAATAGTCAGCGCTCCGTCGCTTTTTTGAAAATATACCCCAAAGAGAACGGAAAGGCAAACATTGCGAACAACAACCAAGTAGCCCGAATGGGCCTGCACCCATATTAGTAGCGCACCATTGCGTCCCCCATCCAAGATTAGCGGTTCGCCGTATTCCAGGCAGTTTCGCCCTGTGGGCTTGCTTTCCGGACGGCTATCACAGGGCTAGCGCTTTTATCGGTTGTTGCGGTCCATGGAGTATCGTCTCCAATTTTTTATGGTAGTCTACCCCACTAAGTTGTCTTTTTTGGGGTAAAATTTGCTATAATAGAAGTTATTCTACAAAAGAGCGGGTTAAAACCGTTTCTTTTCTTACAAAAATCATTTCTATAGGGGGAAGAAAGAGGAGCTAATTTTCTATGGAACAATTTCTTGAACGGGTCTTCCGCCTGAAGGAAGCTCACACCACGGTCCGGACGGAAATCATCGCCGGGCTTACCACGTTTATGACCATGGCTTATATTCTGATCGTCAATCCTATGGTGCTCAGTACTACGGGTATGGACCGGGGGGCTTTGTTGACGGTGACTGCGATTGCGTCCATTGTGGGGACGCTGTGCATGGCTGCCTTTGCCAACTATCCCTTCGCCCTGGCCCCGGGTATGGGGCTGAACGCCTACTTTGCCTACACGGTAGTCCAGCAGATGGGCTATTCCTGGCACACGGCTTTGACCGCCGTTTTTGTGGAAGGGATTATCTTCATTCTGCTGACGCTGACCAGCATCCGGGAAGCGATTTTCAACGCCATTCCCCTGACCCTGAAGCAGGCCATTACGGTGGGCATCGGGCTGTTCATTGCGTTTCTGGGGCTTCAGAACTCCCGGATTATCGTCGCTAACCCAGCCACCAAGGTTTCCCTGTACTCCTTTTCCCAGGCCCTGGCTAACGGCACCTTCCACAGTGTGGGGATTACAGTGCTGCTGTCCCTGCTGGGCATCCTGTTCACGTCCATTTTGATCATCAAAAAGGTCAAGGGCAATATCCTGTTTGGGATTCTGGGCACCTGGTTTGTGGGCATGGTCTGCGAAGCCACAGGGCTGTACGTGCCGGACCCCAGCCTGGGTACCTTCAGCGTATTTCCCAATTTTTCCGGGGGTCTGGCGTCCTTCCTGCCCCGGGATCCGTCCCCGTTATTTATGCAGCTGGACTTTAGCCATATTTTCTCCTTGGACTTCTTCGCCGTGATTTTTGCCTTCCTGTTTGTGGATCTGTTTGATACCCTGGGCACCATTATCGGCGTGGCCACCAAGAGCAAAATGCTGGACGAAAACAACAAGCTGCCCAACATCCGGGGAGCACTGCTCGCCGATGCAGTAGCTACCTGCGCCGGGGCGGTACTGGGGACCAGCACCGTAACCACCGTGGTGGAAAGTGCTGCCGGGGTTTCCGAAGGGGGCCGGACCGGTCTCACCGGGGTCATCGTGGCCCTCTTGTTCGCCGTTTCCCTGTTCCTCTCCCCGTTCTTTATGGCCATTCCTTCCTTCGCTACGGCTCCTGCGCTAATTCTGGTGGGCTTTTTGATGTTCAGCTCCATTACGGAAATCAGCTTCCAGGATTTCAGCGAAACCATTCCGGCCTACATTGCCATTATTGCCATGCCCTTCTGCTACAGCATTTCTGAAGGCATTTCCTTTGGCATCATCAGCTACGTGGTTATGAACCTGCTCACTGGAAAGCGGAAGAAACTGAATCCGCTGATGGGCGGTTTGGCGGTAGTGTTTGTGTTGAAGTATTTTATGTTGTAAAAAGTTGCTACAACAAGAAAAGTCAGGCTCTTCTCTGCGATGCAGAGAGGAGCCTGACTTTTTGGTTGTGCAGTTTTTGAATTTCCTCAAGCAACGAAAATTCCGTTCACCAGCAGCCCCGTCACCAGGGCGAATAGCATAACAAATCCGATGTACAGCAAGAAGTGTTTCAGTCCCAGGACGATTTTCAGTGCGCCCAGGTTGGTAATTTTGGTGGCGGGGCCGGTGAGCATAAAGGCGGCGGCGCTGCCCAGGCTCATGCCTTCTGCCAGCCACTGCTGGAGCAGGGGGATGGTGCCTCCGCCGCAGGCATACAGGGGTACGCCAATGGTTGCGGCCATCAGGACGCCCCAGGCTTTGTTGCCGCCAAAGACCTGGGTCATCAGCTGGGCGGGTACGTAGCGCTGGAACAGGGCGGAAAGCAGGATGCCAAACAGGAAATAGGGTCCGGTGGCTCTCAGGTTCCTGCCCACGTTTTTCACATACCGCAGCAGCAGGTTGGGGTCTGTGTCATGGCTCACGGGTTCCTGAAACCGACCAAAGGTGAAGAAGGGTTTGTGCCGGAAGAAGATCCGCACCAAAAGGCCTGCCGCCACCCCGCACAAAAAGCAGGTGACCACCCGAATCAGCAGGGCGGTTTTCCCCAGGGCCATACTGTAGATAATCAGCTGGGGATTTAGCAGCACCGAGGCCATGGCAAAGGCGGCCAGCCAGTCGTCCTTTACGCCGCTTTGGGAAAAGGAGGCGGCCAGGGGAATGGTGCCGTACATACAAAGAGGAGAGGCAATGCCCAGGGCGCTGGCGGCCAAAAGGCCCAATACGCCTGTGTGGACCCTGCCCAGGGTGCGGACAGCGCCGTGGATTTTGTCCTTCAAAAAGACGGAAACGGCGGAGCCCAGCAGCATACCCAGGACCCAGTAGCCAAAAATCTGGTCCAATTGCAGGGTAAAGTAGTACCAGATATACACCATTTCCCGCTGGAGAATTTCCATACTCCCCCTCCTTTCCTAATTTGCTAAAAGCGGCCGGCCCGCTGGGTCAGCCGCCTTTATTTGTTTTTTAGTCCAAATCAATCAGCTGGTAGCTCCGGGAGCCCAGGCCGATTTTTTCGGCGCTTTCCAGGGTGTGGATACCGTGCCGGTCTTCAATCCGGTGCACCAGGGCGTCGCTGCCCTTGGAGGCATACACCAGGTCCACGCAGGCCTGGTCCAGGGCCACCGGGTCCGTGGAGGCCAGGATACCGATGTCGTGGATATCCGGTTCTGCCGGGTTGCCGTTGCAGTCGCAGTCAATGGACAGCCGGTTCATGACATTGATATACACAATCCGGTCCCCATTGCCCAGGGCCGTGGAAACGGCCTTGCCGGCGTCCGCCATGGCTTCCAGGAAGGCGTCCTGTTTACCGCTCCAGGGGTCCGTCATACTGGTGCCGCCGCTGTGGATCCAGGCTTTGCCCTGGCTGGAGCCCAAGCCAATGGAAATATTCTTGATGGCGCCGCCGAACCCGGCCATGGCATGGCCCTTGAAGTGGGACAGCACCAGATAATCGTCGTAGTCCTTAAAGGCTGCGCCTACGTAGTCTTCCTTCAGCCGCTGACCACCGCTGACCGGCAGTGCCAGGGAGCCGTTTTCGTCCAAAATCTGGAAATTGGCTATGTCCGTAAAGCCATGGTCCTTGGCCACCTGGTAGTGCATGGCGGTGGTGGAACGGCTGCCGCCGTAGGCCGTATTGCATTCCACAATGGTGCCGTTCACCTTGTGGACCAGTTCCCCAATGAGTTTGGGGGACAGGTAGTTGCTGGCGGGAGGTTCCCCGGTGGACAGCTTCACAGCTACTTTCCCGGCGGGTTTCCAGCCCAGGGCGTCGTAGGCCTTGATCATAGCTTCCGGGGTAATGTCGGCAATAAAGTATACCTTGGGGGCTTCCTTATTGGTGGTATAGTGTTTCAGTTGGGCCAGGTCAAGGACCGCTCCCCCATTGGTGGTCAGGGTTCCGGCGGCAGAGGCTGCTGCCGTGGTTTTGGCCGTGCTGCCCACCGGCTTGGCCTCATTGGGTCCGGCTGCCCCGGCGCTGCTGCCGCAGGCTGTAAAAGCCAGGGAGCCCAGCAGCAAAAGCCCCGCCAGCAAACCTTTTTTCTTATCCATAATACCGCTCCTTTCTGCGCACTGCTTTGCTTCTCAGGGTCTGGTCAGGGACAGGGTCACCTGGACCTTCCCCGGGCCAAAGGCCTGCAGCAGCTGGTCCTTGGTCACGCCTGGAATCTTGCCCAGCCGGGTAAAGTCCCAGGTATTCTGGTCATAGTAAATGGTAATTTTATCACCCTGGTAGAGGATCACGTCCCCGGGTTCCGTGGTGATTTTCGTATCGTTCCGGGGCAGCTCGGTGCCCAGGGGGCCTACCTTTTCAAAATGGCCATAGTCTTCCAGGCTCAGGGTAATGGTCCCCTTTTCCAGAAGTTTTTTCAGGGCCTGGGCACTGGTGTTGTCGGCAAATACTGCCGGGAACACCTGGCTTCCGGCTTTCACATAAAAGGTATTGCCTTCCTGCACCTGGGTGCTGCTCCCCTTGTCCGGGGCAGCCGCTGCTGTTTGGGCAGGCGGCGGAGCCGTTTTCTCGCTGCTGGTACTGCCGCTGGCAGAGCAGGCGGACAGGCTAAAGAGCAAAGCCCCCAAAAGCAGGAGCGCTCCTAATTTCTTTCTGTTTTCCAATGGTATCCCCCCTATTGCCAAAAACAGTTTCTCTTGGGCCTACGCCGTAAAATAAAATCATACAAAACAGGGTAAGACAAATTCCCAATGATTTCGA
>NZ_QRMX01000057.1:0-4344 GCF_003472805.1 Acidaminococcus sp. AM05-11
GTGCCGGTGGAATCACCGGCGGTTGGGGCAATCCAGGTGTTATGGTTTTTCTTAGAGTGTATCTGCATTAACCCTCCGGGCATCCTGGTGTTGAACCCCATCCTTGTTCCGCTTTAATACTGGGGGCGGAACGTTCCTTCCCCTTTTACAGTGCGTGCCAAGCAGCGCACTGTTAAGTGGAAGGCAGCGGCCTCCGGCCGCAAAACGCTGAGATAAACTTCCTCCGTCAGCCCTTGGCTGACACCTACCACACGCTTTGAGCTCACATCCAAGAGCATATCAGTTTATCAAAATGCTCTTGGCTAATGTGAGCCATGTGATAGCAGCCCCAGAAGCAAGCCCAAACTGGGCGTAGCTGATTGGTAAGCTGCGAACCACTGTGGTAGGCTTCCGTGACACTACTGGTCAAGTATAATCCAAAATATAGTACTGATAAGAAGTTGAACCGTGGTGGTTACGCAAGCTTCCTTCAAACGTTGCGGCCGCATCTAAACATCCCCACAGGAATTCATAGGATGTTTGGTCAATAAGGCCCATGCGACAGCCGTCCAGGAGCCAAGCCTGCAAGGCGATGGCGAATGGAATAAGGCGAACCGCTAAGGAAGTGTCGCCGGAAGGCGACGATAGAAGTTCATCCAAGTATTAGCGGCCATCGGCCGTCCCTTGTCTCCTCCATTTCGCCATGGATAAGGCCGACATGGGGGAGATGCGCCTATTCCAAAGTTACTAGAGGCGCAGAGGGGGCGACTGAAGCGGGAAAGGTGCCTGACGTCAGGAAGACGGTTGGGGCGGGCCAGGTGATACGCTTTTTATTTAGGTATTAACGTCCCCTGACCGCCTGCCTCCCGTAGGATGGCAGTTGGGGTAACCCGGCACCATTTTCTCTAGCTGAAGCCCTATTTGTAAAATCTTTCTTTCTGCTAGGCGATGTGCTGGACGGTCTTTCTGCCTAATAGGCTTGGTAAATTTTCTAGGTGATTTTGCGGACAGTTTACGATATAGTATGCTACAATAAATTGGACGAAAAAGCGAAGCAGGCTTGTTATAGCAGCAACTAAGAACCGGATATATACAGCCGCTCCGGAACGAAAAGGATTGATATATGCGATGAAATTGTCATTGTTTGGGAAAAAAGAGAATAAGCCGGAACCTTCTTCTTTAGAAGATTTGCAAAAGCGGCTGAAGGCTAACAGCAATGAGATGAATGACCTGATTGATGTATTGCGCAGTATTTTGCTGTTTCGGAGTGATTGGAAACGATTTTTCCTCTACAATTTACTCACCGGAATTCTAAGAGGCGTCGGTGCAGCCCTTGGATCCACGCTGATTTTCGCGATTATCCTATATGTGATAAGCCAGGTTATTAACTTGGACTTGCCGCTGATCAGTGAATGGTTATCTGAACTCATTACTATGGTAGAACAAAAACGTGGCATGATGCAATGAACGTCTGCATACCCACGTAGAAAAGAATAGAGATGGCTGACGGCCTGGAACACACTTGATTCCTGTGTGAACCAGACCGTTTTTTACGTTGCCGCTTTGTTTAGGAATTGTCTGCTGGATATCAGGCTGTATGGTCTTGAGCTAAGTGGTATTCTGGTTTTAGCCGTTGTGATCTTTGGAAAGCTGCGGTTGTCAATCTGCTAAGTTTTTCTTAGGCATCTGGGAAAATTGTTTTAAAAAAGAGGTGTGTATAACTAATTGAAAATGCAAACTGCTGCAGTGACCCTAGGCCTTCCGGCGATTTTCTAGTATAATGTAAGTGACTAAAATACACGGAAAATTTTTAAATCAACTTCAATATTTAAAATGAAATACCCCGGAGTTCTCTCAGCCGAAGCTGGTAAGGGAAAGCCATTTGCATTTGAGCGTTGAGCTTTCCTGAAGAATTCTTGCAGCAAAACTGCCAGGCTTAGTGTCGCTGCTGGGACTTTTTCGGGAACGGCGATTTTCTTTTGTCCGTTGTGGCGGTTCCTGGAAGCTGGAGATTGACGGATTTTGTGGCTGCTGCCTCCGGTAAGAAGGCGATTTACCAATGTACGGTTGGGTTTGTACAAAACTTGCTACGGGTGGAAAAACTGAGAAATACGAGGCACTTAGGATAAAAAATATCCGAAAAATCAGGTGATTATTAAGAAGGTGCGTGAATCGTAAAAGTATACACAGCATTGGCCTAAATAACCGGAATAGGGGGCGAAAGTACATAATACAGGGGATTCAAACCTTGAGCTGACAAGATACTGGCAGTTTTAACAGATTTTTAGTGCAGCTTGTGGAAACGGGAAGATAAAGTTTTAGGTAAAAGAAGGTGTGAAGGATAGATACTTACGGGGAAGCCGCAATCTTGAAAATGTTGGTCTGCTGCAAAGCCTAGAGATTGCATCCTACCCAAGTATTTGTGATGTGTATAGGGAGGCGTTATGATGAACAAGATTTATAAAGTGATTTGGTCGAAGGTCCGAAATTGCTATGTGTGCGTCAGTGAAGTGGCAAAAAACCACACAAAAGACTCCCGGCGCAGGGGCGCAGTGGGTGGTGCGGAAGGAACGGCTTGTTTATGTTTAAAAGGAAGCACTTTGACAAAGGGCGTTGGTTGTTCGTTACTAGCCGGCGCCGTGGTGCTGGGCAGCCCAATCAGCGCAGGGGCAGCAGATATTATACCGGTTAACAACAACTCGTCCAGCACTGCCAGCTCCCATACGGTAGTGGTAACTGCCGAGGGCTGGACGGCAACCCAAAAGATATTAGTGAATTATCAGACTATGGAATTTGGTACGGTAGAAGCAGGGTCCGGTTCTGGTGCCACGTGGGAAACTGCCTATGGAGGATATATAGCTGGCAGTAGTGTATATGCATCTAATAATACGATTATCATTGCCGGCGGGGCAACTAATGCAGGAACTGCTCCTGTAATCGGCAGCGTCTATGGAGCGCACTCGATTAACGGGAGTAAGCAGCACGGAACGAATAATGGTAATACCGTAGAAATATACAATGGGGTCATCACCAATGTATATGGCGGCAGGCATGATGATAAGGATAGTGATAACAAAGGCGTATATACTAGCAAAAGCGGTGTAACCAATAACAAAGTGAACATTCATGGCGGTACCATTACCGGAGAGATTGTAGGGGGCGTGGGCTCGCTGTATGGAAATCGTTCCAGCGGGGATAATAACTATGTGGATATAAAAAATAATGAAATCACCATTGACCGCACCAGTGATACTGCGAGTGGCTACACTGCCGGTACGCTAAATTTGCAGGGCGCTGATTTGTATGGCTATAAATGGGAGAAATTAACTCAATATGATACCGGTTTCCCAAAAGCGGCGAACAACACGTTAACAGTCAATACCTATAATGTGGACGTCAACAGCCTTAATAATTTTGACACGATTACCTTTACCACCTACGATGCCAGCAATGCGGATAACTACATAGTAAAGGTGTTGAATCAGAATGGCAAAACGACTGATTTAAGCAATACGGTGGCAGATTTTAGCAAATTGGCAATTACAGGGAACCAAAATACCGATTCCGTCTACACGCTGGTAGAAAATGTGACAAACCCGAAAGAGATTCTTTTCAACAGTACAACGGGATCTACGGCGTTATTGGGTGGGGCTGTCAGCATGACCAGTGCTTCAGGCATTACATTTGTCAAAAACAGTGAAAATGACTATGGCAATTTGGTGTTGGACCTGGCCGGGACGGCCAGTGGCTTTACCTACAACTGATGTTCAGTATTGGGGATTACGTTTTTATTGAGGCCAGCCACAATGGCAAACTGAGAGTTTGGAAAAGAGGAAAAGAGCCTCTGCCTTTTTATCAGGCAAAATATACGTATAAAGGATTTTCTTATACGGACGTTACACAGGCTTCCAATATTGAGGAAGAATTCGTCCATTCCAGTTCAGAAACCGGTTCCTGGCAGCGGAAGGTCAATGACTGGGTTCGGAGACACTGCGGGGTACGGCCCAAAGAAAACCGATGGAGGTAGAATATGACCAACCACCGCTTTTGGACAGTACAAGAAAACGGATATTTTTACCCTTGTGTTCAAACAGAATCTACAGGAGACTGGCCGCTGATTCAGGGTCAGCTGGAAATCCTGGCTTCTGAAGGGAAAGTGGAGGAGAAAACAGATGGATTCCTGCTGCCCCATGGGCAGGCTGTGGAACTAGATCCGGAAATTTCAGGGATCCTGGAACTGCCGGAGTGTTTTCCTTATGCCATCACTCTCCGCAGCCACGGCAGTCTGGGTTCTCCGTCCTTCCGCTACGAGCTGGAATACCAGCGACCAGACGGGACTCCTTTTTATGGAATCAGGGTGTTGGG
>NZ_QRMX01000058.1:0-3093 GCF_003472805.1 Acidaminococcus sp. AM05-11
TATCATACGAGGGGAGAGCTGGCAGCCACGCTAGTGGATGACTGAGAGTGGATACCCGGCAAACATCGCCTACAAAGTCCGCTGACCGCACCAACAAAAAAAGCTATGCAAAATGTCGCCATTTTGCATAGCCCCTTCCCTCTTCTCTCCCCTTACTTCGCTTCCCCAAACCACTTATCGTAAATCTTCTGATACTCCCCATTCTTCTTCAGCTCCGCCAGCGCCTTGTTCAGCTGGTCGCACAGCGCCGTATTCTTCTTGGCCACTGCAAACCCGTAGAAATCACCCTTCTTCGGCGTCCCCACACTCTTGGCGTAGGCAGAACCGCCCTTCTTCAGGAAGTACTGCAATACCGGCAGGTCACTGATGACCGCATCTGCCCCGCCGTTCTTCAGCTCCAGGCAGGCCAGGTCGCTGCTGTCAAAGGTCTTTACCTTGGCGCCCTCAATCTTGTTCGCCTCATCAGCCCCTACCGTACCGATCTGGGCCGCAATGGTCTTGCCCTTCAAGTCCTCCAGACTCTTGATGCTGTCGTTGTCCTTGCCCACAATCGCCATCAGCCCAGATTCATAGTAGGAATCCGTGAAATTCACCTTTTGCTTCCGGGCATCCGTAATGCTGATGCCGCCAACCGCAATATCAATGTTGCCATTTTCCAGCGCCGGAATCAGCCCATCAAAAGGCAGACTCTTGAACTCCACTTTCTGGTAGCCCGCCTGCTTTACCATGGCAGAAATCAAATCAATATCAAACCCAGCCATCTTGTCCTTGTCCATAAACTCAAACGGAGCAAAGGACGGGTTGGTAGCCACAATCAGCGTCTTGTTCTTATCAGGCTGCGCCGGAGCCGCAGCCTTTTGGTCACTGCCACAGCCAGCCGTCAGCATTACGGCCGCAGCCAACATGCAAAGTACAGAAGTCCATTTTTTCATATCCATTCTCTCCCTTATTTCTTGTCAGCGAACCACTTGTCGTACAGCTTCTGGTACTCGCCGTTTTGTTTCATTTCACCCAGAGCCTTGTTCAGCTTGTCGCACAGCTCCTTGTTCTTCTTCGCAGTAGCAATCCCGTAAAAGTCGCCCTTTTGGGGAGTCGAAGCAATCTTGGCATATTCAGCTCCGCCCTGCTTCAGGAAATACTGCAATACCGGCAGGTCGCTGATGACCGCATCCGCCCCGCCATTTTTCATTTCCAGGCAGGCCGTATCGGAAGTATCGAAGGTCTTGACCGTAGCCCCTTCAATCTTCCCAGCCTGTTCAGCCCCGGTGGTGCCCAACTGCACCGCAATGGTCTTGCCCTTCAAATCATCAAAGGACTTCACCGTGTTATTATCCTTGGGAACCAGAATGGAGAGCCCGGATTCATAGTACGGATCCGTAAAGTTCACCTTCTCCTTGCGCGCGTCCGTAATGGACATCCCAGCAATGGCCACATCAATGTTGCCCGAATCCAAAGAAGGAATCAGCGCATCAAAGCCCATCCCCTTCACCGTCACCGTCTCAAACCCGGCCTTCTTGCCCATAGCTCGGATCAATTCCATATCAAACCCCGTAAGACTCCCGTCCTTCTTGTCCGGGAACTCAAACGGCGCAAACGACGGCTCCGTGCCCACAATCAATTCCTTCTTGTCCGCCGGCTTGCTGCTGGACTTGGTATCACTGCCGCACCCGGCAGCCATCCCCAGAAGCAGTACCAACATACCAACCACACCTGCTGTTTTCACCCACTTTTTCATGACGCACACACCCCTCATTTTCCTTTTTTCTCTGTTTTGGGTAAAAGAAAACAACTCAGCTGACCTGGTCTTCGCCCCCACACTCGCCTGCTGGAAGTCTCGCTCCTAAGCCTTCGGGCTCCCCACTACTGCTTCTCTCGCTTTTTGCGGCAGGACTTACTTCTAAGCTGCACCGTGCTCACAGGGAATTCCCCTGCTTACGTGGATCGTTTCGCCTGCAACTGGCATCGAATTTCAACCACAGACCTGAGTTGTTGTTCCCTATTATAAAAGCGTACCCCAATTTTTACAATGTAAAAATTTCCCACAAGGGGATTTTTTTATAGTATACTTATACATACGGTATAGTGAAACTCTGTAGAAAAGGTCGATAGCCATGCTAACAATTCCACAATTTTTGGAATTTCCCACCAGCCAGGACTCCAAAGAATTGGTCCAATTTTTCCTGAAGCTGTTGGAAATGAAAAACAAGGACTTGTTCCTTCACAGCCAGCAAGTTGCCAATTACGCCGTCAGCACGGCCGTAAATATGGGCTTGCCGCTTACCGAAGTAGCCTGTATCAAAACCGCAGCCCTGCTGCATGATATCGGCCAGCTGGCCATCAGCAACATCATCCTCAATAAATACCCCTATTTCAACGTGCGGGAGCGGGCCGCCTACAAGCGCCACTGCCAGGAAGGCTGCAACATGCTGGAGAACATCCCAGCCTTCAGCCATGTCATGAAAATCATCCTCCACCACCACGAAAACTGGGACGGCAGCGGCTATCCCAAACGCCTGAAAGGCGTAAATATCCCCATCGGCTCCAGGATCATCGCCGTGTGTAACTACTACGACCGGAAATGCAACCCCTGCACCAGAAACTGGCAAATTTCCGCCAACCATTCCCCCCAGGACTTGCGCGACCTGGCCGGCATCATGTTTGACCCCGACGTAGTCCAGGCCTTCTTCTCCGCCGTAGTCCAAAACGAAAAACACCTGATGAACCCCCAGGACCTGCCTAATAAATAGCCAGCCGCCCCTGCCAGAAAAATACTAACCATAGACGCCTTGAGAACCCCAATCGGTTCCCAGGGCCTTTTTATTACCCAAACCATGCCCTTTCCCACACCCAGTAGGCCCCACAAGCCAACGCATAAGCCAAAACCCCTTGCGTCCCCGCCGGTTCCCAGGGCCTTTTTTATTACCCAAACCATGCCCTTTCCCACACCCAGCAGGCCTCACAAACCAACGTATAAGCCAAGACCCCTTGCGTCCCCGCCGGTTCCCAGGGCCTTTTTATTACCCAAACCATGCCCTTTCCCACACCCAGCAGGCCTCACAAACCAACGTATAAGCCAAGACCCCTTGCGTCCCC
>NZ_QRMX01000058.1:3103-3874 GCF_003472805.1 Acidaminococcus sp. AM05-11
CAAACCAACGTATAAGCCAAGACCCCTTGCGTCCCCACCGGTTCCCAGGGCTTTTTTATTACCCAAACATCCATACCCCTCGTCCCATTCCCACCTTTCCTCCCCATCTGCATATCCATACACCAATTCCCCCTATCCACTGATAAAAATACATTTTCAGACAGTTTTATGAATTTTTACCGCATACCCATACACTTCACTATACTATTTTTGCATACTCATGCAAAATTCTCCAACTTTTCTTTTTCCACACAACTTGTAATAAAATTGACATATTGTACAATTTCATCCATAAAGAGAATCAAAAGCACCCCATTTTCCCGAAGAAAAAATAACTATCCTCAGAAACCCATTTCCCATTTTTCCCCGAGCATTACCCGCTGCCTCCGCATCTAACCCATTTCCTCCCTCTTTTTAAGCAGCCCCCTGCAAACTCCCGACCCAAAACAAACCATCGTACCCTTGCAGAAACGTTTCCCCTTTCCCCTTCTTAAAATTTTAGAAAAAAAATTCCCCGTCAAACTTTTTTATATACAGCAGCATGGAAATTTATGTAATATCTTTACATATTCATACACTGGCATTAGAGAACCCCTCAGGAAACCCTTTAAGCCCCAACACATTGGTGAAAACTCTCCGCACTAGGCCCCGTCAAGCACACGACCCTTAGTAGTCTAAGAATAGCCCCTAAGTGGATTATCCAAGCTTTACGTTTTTTATCCAGGTATTAGCGGCCGCAGGCCGCAAGTGCCTTCCACTTACCTGTTCGCT
>NZ_QRMX01000059.1:0-3578 GCF_003472805.1 Acidaminococcus sp. AM05-11
TATATTATTAGGAACTGTCTACTTGACGGGGAGCACACCAGTTTGCAGAAGGCTTACTAGGCCACTACTGGTCGTGTGCTGACTGGGGGTAGTGCAGAAATGTAGGTAGTGGCCCCAACCCGGCATTGCTGGAGGCAATGCCGACCTTCCCCGCCTTGGAATGTTGTTGGGCGGAGAAGGCAGGCGGCCGGGGGGCCGCAAATACCTGGATGAGCCCTCCGGGCGACTGGGATATTGGTGCGGTCCGCGGACACTTCGATCACAAAAAAATGAGTCTATGCAGTTTGGCTGCATAGGCTCGTTTTTTTATGGGTTATAGTTTCAATTTGTATTTCCATTTGCCGGTATGGTATTCGTAATAGGACATGACCAGGTTGACGAACCAGCCGACGGGTTCTGCTATCCACACCATTTGGATGCCGTAGATGGGGGCCAGGAGGACGGAGATGAGGACTCTGACGCCCAGGTTGCTCAGGTTGGCGATGGTGAAGATTTTCATATCTCCGGCGCCTCTTAGGACGCCGTCCACGGCCATTTTCAGGCCGATGATGACGATGAACTGGCCGACGAATTTCAGGAATGAGGTACCGGTGGCCAGGGCTACGGGGGAGGCTTTGTCATTCAGGAAGAAGCGGATGATGGGTTCGTTGCAGGTTTCCAGTACCAGGAAGATGATGATGGCGTAGAAGATGACCAGTTTGTTGGCGCTGTGGTAGCCTTCTTTGACGCGCTCCAGTTTATTGGCGCCCATGTTTTGGCCGGTGTAGGGGCTCATGGCGTTGCCGATGGCGTTCATGGGCACGGTGCAGACGTACTGGATCCGCATGGCGGCGGAGAAGCCGGCCAGGGCGGCGGAGCCAAAGCTGTTGACTACGGACTGGACCAGCATCATGCCGATGGAGACGATGGACTGCTGGAGGATGGAGGGGAGGGCGACTTTGGTCATTTTATGGAGTACTTTGCCGCTGTAGTAGGAGGGGGCGGAGCCCACTTTCTTCAGGCGGTTATGGAAGACGGCGAAGGACAGGACGGCGGAAAGGCCTTGGGCAATCAGGGTGGCCCAGGCGGCGCCGGCTACGCCCATACCCAGGTTGCGTACCATATACAGGTCCAGGCCGATGTTCAGCAGGGAGGAGAAAATCAGGAAGACCAGGGGATACCGGGATTTGCCCAGGGCATTGAAGGTGGCTGCGATGATGTTGTACATGAAGAGGAAGGGGAGCCCCAGGAAGTAAATCTGGAGATAGGTGTCGGCCATGGCCAGGGAGTCGGCGGGGGTTTTCAGCCAGGACATAATCTGGTGGCTGGCCACAAAGCCGAACAGGCCCAGGATGGCGCTGAGGAGGAAGAAGGCAATGAAGGCGGTATAGATGGCCTGCTTCATTTTATCGTACTCGTGGGCGCCGAAATAGCGGCTGATGACTACGGAGGCGCCTACGCCACCGCCGATGGCGATGCTGATGAAGACGGTGGTCAGGGCGTAGGAGGCACCTACGGCGGCCAGGGCTTGCTCGCTGACGTAGCGGCCGACGATGGCGGAGTCTACGGTGTTATAGAGTTGTTGGAAGAAGTTGCCCAGGACCATGGGCAGGGAAAAGATGAACAATGCCTTCAGGGGCATGTCCGTTACCAGGTAATCTCGTTTCACGATTGGTCACGTCCTTAGCGGATTTCTAAATTTTATTGTCTACCTAAATATAACGACCTGAAACGTTCTGTGTCAAGCGGTTTATTTCGGCTTCCTGCGATTATTTTCAGAATATTTTTTGTTCAAAAAAGAAGAAAGTTCTCCTGCGTTCCCGAAAGAAACGTGATATAATAGGAATCGTGAAAAAGGGGAGTCAACTCTGTTCCTTTTAAATTTTGAGTAGGAGTGATTACTAATGAAATTTACAGATGAACTGAAGGCTCGTGTCAAAGCCGCACAAAAGACCATTGTGCTGCCTGAAAACAATAGTGACAGAGCTCTGAAGGCTGCTGCTACTGTTACGGCTGAAGGTTTTGCTAAGATCGTGCTGGTAGGGGATCCTGAACAACTTAAAAAGGATGCAGAAAGACTGCACATCAACCTGGATGCCTGCAAAGTCATCAACCCTGCTACCTACGAACGTATGGATGAACTGTGTGCCTACTTCGCAGAACGCAGAAAGAAAAAGGGCATGACTGTAGAAAAAGCTCGTGAAATCATGCTGAGCGATACTACGTTCTTTGCTGCTGGTCTGGTTGCTCTGGGCGAAGCTGATGGCTGCGTTTCCGGTTCTACCAGAACTTCTGCTGATGTAATCAAAGCTGGTTTGCAGGTTGTAGGCGTAAAACCCGGCAACAAGACTGTTTGCGGTGGTTTCATTGTGCTGAGCAACACCAACCTGGGCGACAATGGCCGTCTGGTATTCGGTGACTGCGGCGTTATCATTGAACCGACTGCTGAACAACTGGCTGATATTGCTGTAAGCTGCGCTGAACGTGCTCGCAACACCCTGCAAATTGCTGAACCGAAAGTTGCTATGCTGTGCTACTCCACCAAGGGTTCCGGCACTGGCGACGAAGTTGATAAAGTAAAAGAAGCTGTTGAAATCCTGAAGTCCAGAAATGTTGACTTTGCTTTCGATGGCGAACTGCAAGCTGATGCTGCTTTGGTTCCTGAAGTTGGCGAAAGAAAGGCTCCTGGTTCCACCGTTGCTGGCCATGCCAACGTTCTGGTATTCCCGAACCTGTGCGCTGCCAACATTGGCTACAAACTGGTAGAACGCTTCAGCGGTGCTACCTGCCTTGGCCCTCTGGTACAAGGTCTGGCAAAACCCATTCTGGACCTGAGCCGCGGCTGCTCTGCTGACGACATCGTTGATGTTGTTGCTGTTGCTGCCAGCGATGCTATTGCTGCAGAAGGTAAGTAAGAAGGTATTACAAGTAATGCGAAAATGCTGTGCCCGTTGGGCACAGCATTTTTTTGTGGGTGGGGTCTTGAACCCCATCCCGGCATTGCTGTAGGCAATGCCGACCTTCCCCTTCTCCTGTTCGCGCCAAGCAGCGAACAGGTAAGTGGAAGGCAGGCGGCCGGGGGGCCGCTAAAAAACGGTTTTAAACTTCCTCCGTCAGCCCCCTTTCCACCACCCTACGGGTGATTCCCCTTCCCCGTAAACGTGGAAGGTAATGGCTGACACCTACCACACGCTTGTGGTAGGCTTCAAGGCCACCACTGGTCAAGTAAAATCTAAAACATAGTTGCTGATGTGAAGTTGACCAGTAATTGCTATGAGCGCTTCCTGCAAGCGTGTAGGAAGTGTCGCCGCAGGCGACGATAGAAGTTTTATTATTTCAAACCCCCATTTTTTTTGAGGGGGTGGGGGGAGATCAGCGGGGCGGCTTGGTTGGTAACCCCATCCCGGCATTGCCATTGGCAATGCCACCCTTCCCCTTCTCCTGTTCGCAACGCAGCGAACAGGTAAGTGGAAGGCACTTGCGGCCTGCGGCCGCTAAAATGCTGGTATGAAACCTCATCCGTCGCCTTGCGGCGCCACCTTCTCCACGTTGGTGTGCTCCCCGTCAAGTAGACAGTTCCTAATAATATAAACCTCTAC
>NZ_QRMX01000006.1:0-115932 GCF_003472805.1 Acidaminococcus sp. AM05-11
CGAAATCATTGGGAATTTGTCTTACCCTGTTTTGTATGATTTTATTTTACGGTTAGGCGCTTTTTTCTGTTTTGGTTTCCTGTTGGGCTTCCTGTTCCAGTTTCTCAATGGCCAAAGGGGCGTTCTTTACTTCGTCCGGAATGACGACTTCTTTTCCCTGGTCGTAGAACAGCTGGATATCCAGGCTGGAGGTGGAGCTGTCAATCAGGCTCTGAATCATTTCCTTTTTCCGGTCATCCAGGTTCTTTTCCTTGGACACGGTTTCCAGAACGCTTTGGCCCAGGGAGTGGACCAGGGGCGTAAAGTTAAAGGAAATCCGGTTGTAGCGGGTCTTTTCCTTATCGATGGACACGTTGTAGCTGAAGTCCTTCATACTGGCCAGGGCCTTGCGCATTTGTTCGTGCTGTTTTTTCAAGGTCTTGGCCCAAAGGCTGTCGGAATTGTCACCAAAAAGCCGCTCGTTGTCCAGGGTAATCTTGATCAGCTGTTCCATTTCCGAATCCTGGAGTACTTGGACGGAACGCACCATTTTTTCAAAATCGGGCAGCATTTCTTCCTGTTTTTTGGCTTTTTGCAGGGTTTTCTGATCCAGTACTTGGACGGTTTTGGTCCAGCCTTTGCCGCTGTTGAAGTATTGGGTCACCTGCTTATCATCTTTGGACGCATAGAAAGAAAAAGGAATCTTTTTGCTGCCTACCCCGGCCAGGGGAACCACTTCTGCCGTGCCCTTGCCTTCCAGGATGTATTGGGGTTCGGCGGCTTTTTTGTCAGCCTGTTCCTGCTGCTGGACCATCCGGCCGTTTAGGGTCATGGTCCCCATCCCCAGCGGAGAAAAGATATTGCTGTGGATCTGGTATTGGATATATTTTTCCTGGTTGGTGTTTTTCTGGGCTTGGACCACTTCTTTTAACGCTGCCTGGTCCACTTTGGCGGCCTGGGCCGGAACCAGGGGAGAGAACAGGAAGCAGAGGGCTGCGGCCAGTCCTAAAACGCGTACGTTCTTAAAAAATGTCATAATAATCCTCCTTTGGCATATCTGACAATTACAGCATATAAGGATAGAATTACACATTGGAAGCAAAAAGTCAAATCCAGTTGCCCTAAATGGCAAATAAACTGAGAAAAGAATGGAAATATGGTATAATGAAACAAACGCTAAGAGAAATTTATTCTTAATTAATAGAACCCCATCTATAGATGGGAGGGAGGCTGATTTTTATGAAAATGCCCGTAATTTTTTCCGGTCACGGCAGTCCCATGGTGGCCCTGGAACATAATGCCATTACCCAGGAAATGAACCGGGTGGGGCAGGACGTATTGGCCAACTTTGGCAAGCCCAAGGCCATCCTGGCCATTTCTGCCCACTGGTTCACGCCAGGCACGTATATCCAGACGGCGGCGGAGCCCGACCAGATTTACGATATGTACGGTTTCCCCGATGCTCTGTACCAGGTAAAATACCCGGTGAAAGGCTATTTGCCCCTGTCCCAGGCCGTGGAGCAGCTTTTGGGAGAGAAAGTTTCCGTAAATGATGACTGGGGCATTGATCATGGCACCTGGGTGGTGCTGAAACATATGTTTCCCCAGGCGGATATTCCCGTGGTTCAGCTGTCCGTGGCCCAGGGCAG
Organism: Acidaminococcus sp. AM05-11; assembly: GCF_003472805.1. NCBI lineage: Bacteria > Bacillati > Bacillota > Negativicutes > Acidaminococcales > Acidaminococcaceae > Acidaminococcus > Acidaminococcus sp. AM05-11. The sequence goes on from NZ_QRMX01000006.1 coordinate 1,629, forward strand.
TACGAAAGAGGCCTATGCCCTAGGGCAAAAGCTGGCACCTCTTAGGGAACAGGGCTATTTGCTTTTTGCCAGCGGCAACGTGGTCCACAACCTGAGACGGGTGGAATGGGATAATCCCGGCGGCTCTCCTATGGCCCTGCGGTTTTCCCAGTACATTGCGGAGGCGGTGCTGAGCCGCCAGGACGAAAAGGTGCTCCACTATAAGCAGGCCCAGGACGCCGCCTATGCAGTACCCACCCTGGACCATTTTATGCCCCTGGTATACGCTTTGGGCGCTTCCCAGGGAGAGAAACCTCAGCTGTACAACCATTTGTGCAATATGGGGTCCATGGATATGACCGGCTATACCTTTGGTCTGGAAAAACCGGAAGCCTAGAAACCCAGCAAAATGGTGTGCTATAATAAAGCTGATTGCAGCAGGACCTGCGGTTTTCCCTGGGTCCTGCGTTTTCCTAAAGGAGGCTAATCCTATGAATAATGAAGTGTTGGAATCCATCCAGCTGCGCCGCAGCATCCGCAGCTATCGTCCAGATCCGGTACCCAAGGAGCTTTTGGAAGCGGTCATCAAGGCAGGCCTGTATGCTCCCAGCGGCAAAGGGTCTCAGGAAACCATCATCCTGGCCATTACCAATCCTGCTATGGTGAAACGGCTGTCCAAACTCAACTGCGAAATCGGCGGCTGGAAGCCGGATTTTGATCCTTTCTACGGGGCTCCGGCGGTTTTGGTGGTCCTGGCCAAGAAAGACCGTCCTACCCGGGTTTACGATGGCTCCCTGGTGATGGGAAACCTGATGCTGGCCGCCCATTCCGTAGGCTTGGGCAGCTGCTGGATCCACCGGGCCAAGGAAGAATTTGAACGGCCGGAAGGCAAGGCTCTGCTAAAATCCCTGGGCGTAGAAGGGGAATACGAAGGCATTGGCCATTGCATTTTGGGCTATGTGGACGGGGATATTCCTGTTGCCGCCCAGCGCAAGGAAAAACGGGTCTATATTTTGTCCTGATAAAAAAGCTCTGCACGTCCGGAAATTGCGGACGGCAGGGCTTTTTTCTTGGTTCAGGCTTTGGGCAGGAATACCACCGAGGGCGCAAGCTTCTGGTAATGGCTTTCCAGCATGGCCTTGTGGGACAGGAAACGGGCATCGTCAAAATACTTGGCCTTTTGGGGGCAGTACACCACGCAGGCCTGGCATTTGATGCAGATGCCGGGAACTTCATCAGTATTTTCCGGATTGATGGAGCCCATGGGGCAGACCTTGGCACAGATGCCGCAGTGGTCGCATTTTGCGCTGTCCGTCAGGGGTTTGGCTTTAAGGAATTTGGCGGGCTGTCCGTCTTCGCCCAGGGGAATGTAGTAGGGCGCTACGGGCTTTTCGTCCCCCAGGGTTACGGGCTTTAGGGGTTTGCCGCTTTTTAGGACTTCGGCGGCAGCCTGGGCAAGGGCTGCAAAAGCTTCCTTGTCCTGGGCGGTGGGGTGCTCTCCGCCAATTTGGGCAAAGGCATGGGGAGCAGCAAAAGCACCGGCTCCCAGCACCACAAAGCCATGGTCCTGGAGCTCATTGCGCAGTTCCGTCAGGGAACTGTCGTAGTTCCGGTTGCCGTAGGTTACCAGGGCAAGGGCCGGCGTACCCTTGCCTTCAAACAGGGTTTCAACAAAGGGCAGGGCTTTGTTGGGTACCCGTCCGGCGTAGGTAGGTGTACCAAAAACCACCAGGGTATCAGGGCCGTATTGGCGTTTTTCTTTTTGGCCAGCCGGCAGGGTAAAATCCTCGTGGTTAACGGGCAAGCCCAGCTTTTCGCCCAGGGTTTTGCCCAGCTGCTCCACCAGGGTCCGGGTTTGGCCGGTGGGACTGAAAACAACCGTTGTAATCTGTGTAAGCAAAATTATTCCTCCCCTAATCTAAAAACGACCTGAATTTTCACTCTTTTTGTATCATACCGCATTAACGGCCAATTGGCCATACTCTTTTTTTCTAGAGTGTTTGCACCGGGTAGCGGAATTTACTATAATAAAAGAGATTCGTACCTGACTTGGAGAGGGCGTGGAAAGAATGAGTGAGCTTGTGATTCGCGATGCAGCCTTAACGGATGCACCTGCTTTATGGAGCATTTATAAACCCTATGTGGAAAAAACGGTGATTACCTTTGAGACGGAAGTTCCCACGGTGGAAGAATTTGGCCGCCGGATCCAAAAGGTCCAGGAGCGGTATCCTTACCTGGTGGCTCTTTTGGAGGGACGCCCGGTGGGGTACGCCTATGGTCACCCGTTTGTGGGCCGGGCTGCCTACGATTGGGCGGCGGAACTGAGCATCTACGTAGCTGAAAACCTGCGCCATGCCGGAGTGGGGGGACAACTGTACGCAGCTCTGACAGACGCCCTGAAAAAGATGGGGGTGCTGAACCTGTACGCCTGTATTGGGGTACCGGACCAGGAAGACGAGTACCTGAACTTCAACAGTGCCCAATTCCACGCTCACCTGGGTTTTAAGGAAATCGGAACGTTTCATGCCTGCGGCTACAAATTTAACCGCTGGTACAACATGATTTGGATGGGAAAGACCATTGGGGAACATCTGGCCAAGCAGCCGCCGATTATTCCCTATCCCCAGCTGAGAAAAGGGTAAGGGAAACCAGGGCCTGGGAGTGGGGCCGGAAAGGAAGTCAGCAGCCATGGAACAAGAAGTGGTTTTGATTACCGGAGCCAGCAGCGGCATCGGCCGGGAAACGGCCATATTGCTGGCCAAGACCGGACATATTGTTTATGGGGCGGGACGGCGGATTGATAAGCTGGAAAGCCTGTCCGCCTTTGGGGTGATTCCCCTGTACATGGATATTACCAAGGAATACACCTGCGAAAATGCCATCAAGCGGATTTGGCAGGAACAGGGTTCCCTGGATATTCTCATCAACAATGCCGGCTACGGCTCCTACGGGGCCATTGAAGACGTGCCTCTAAGTGAGGCCCGGCAGCAGCTGGAAGTAAATGTGTTTGGGGCCATGCGGCTGGTCCAATACGTGCTGCCCATTTTCCGCCACCAGCATCGGGGCAGGATTGTTATGATTTCTTCCATTGCCGGCCGGGTGACGGGACCCTTTGGGGGCTGGTACCATGCCAGCAAGTATGCCCTGGAAGCCCTTACGGACGCCCTGCGCATGGAAACCAGCGGCACGGGCATCAAGGTGGTGCTGGTGGAGCCGGGCCTGGTAAAAACCGATTGGGGGCATATTGCGGCGGACCACCTGGAGTCTGTTTCCCAGGGAGGCCCCTATGCCCGGCTGGCAGCCCACGTGGCGGCGGGGATGCACAAGCTGTACAAAAGCCGCTGGTGCAGTCCTCCCGCGGAAGTAGCCAAGGTGGTCTTTCTGGCCGCCAACGCAGCCCAGCCCCAAAGCCGGTATCTGGCTGGCCGGGGTGCTTATCTGATTTTGTTCCTCCACGCTATTTTGCCCACCTCGCTGTTTGACGCCCTGGCCCGCCGGGTCATGAAAAAACTGTAAGAAGGTGAACCTATGGATGTAATTCGCTTGGGCAATCTGCAGCTTTCCCTGTTTCTCATGATCCTGATTGGCCTGGTGCTGATGAAACGGGGCATTATTGACGAAAGCGGCAAGCGCTGCCTGACGGATTTGTGCGTGAATGTGATTATTCCCTGCAACATCATCAAGTCCTGTTTGTTCCCCTTCAAGGGCAACCTGTTTGTAACCTGCGGCACCATTTTGCTGTGCGGGGCACTGCTGCAGCTTGCCTTTATGGTGCTGAACCAGTTCCTGTTCAACCGTTATCCGCCAGCCCGGAAAAAGGTGCTGCAATACGGCACCCTGGTGTCCAACAGCGGCTTTTTGGGCTACCCGGTGGCGGAAGGGGTGTACGGGACCCTGGGGCTGTTCTACGCCTCGGTCTTTCTCATTCCGCTGCGTATGGTCATGTGGTCCGTGGGGACTTCCTATTTCATGCAGCAGCCGAATCTGAGCCGCAGTGCCACGCTGAAAAAGGTGCTGACCCACCCCTGCCTGGTGGCCGTGTACCTTGGCATTGCCATTATGGTGACCCAGGTGAAGCTTCCGGGCTTTTTCACTATGACAGTGACCTACATCGGGAACTGCAATGCGGCCATTACCATGTTTCTTATTGGCACCATTTTGGCAGATGTGCCTTTCCGGACCATCTTTAACCGGGACAGCTTTCTCTACAGCCTGCTGCGGCTGCTGCTTTTGCCCGCCCTGGCGCTGGGTATCAGCCGGCTGCTGCACCTGGATCCTGTGGCCACGGGGATTGCCGTGCTGATGACCGGTATGCCGGCGGGGGCTACCACGGCTATTTTTGCCGCCCGCTACAGCAGTGATGCGCCCTTTGCTACCCAGCTGACCATTCTGTCCACCCTGCTGTCCATGCTGACCATCTTCTTCTGGTGCTACATTCTGCCTCAGCCTTAAAAAAACGGATGCCGTAAGGGCATCCGTCAAAATACTTCTTGGTCGATTCCTGTGGGAATCGGCTTTTTTTTTAGGGGCTATTCCACCCGCTGGACAAACTGCTGGACCGCCCGGGTGTACGCTTCCGGGTCCTCCGGCATTTCCATGGCGTGGGCTACCCCCTGGAACAGGACCAGCTGTTTATCTTTGCTGGTGCACTGGTCCGCCAGCTTCTGGGCAATGTCCGGGGGAATCAGGGTATCCGCGCTACCGTGGAGAAACAGTACCGGAGTGTCCATGTGGGCCACCTGGGAAAGGGGATCCAGGTCGGACATCCATTTGTGGGTATGGTAGTAAAGGGCCAGCTGGAAGAAGGGGTTCAGGGCGTCCATGCCCAGCACGTAATGGTCATCTTCCGTGTACTTGTATAGTTTTTCCTTGCCCAACTCCAACAGGTTTCCGTAGGAACTGTCGGCCACATAAAATTTCATTTCATGGCCCTGGGGACTGGCGGCGTAAAGCAGGGACATCCCGGCCCCCAGGGAAATGCCGTGGAAACCAATCTGTACCTGGGGGTCCCGGCTGCGCAGGAAGGCCACCCAGCCGTCCATATCCTCAATATCGTGGACACCCCAATCCGTATGGGTGCCATCACTTTCCCCATGGCCTCTCAGGTCCGGCATCAGCACGTTGTAGCCCAGGTTACGGTAAATGGAGGCGTAGCCCAGGCACATGGTCCGGTTCTGGAACAGGCCGTGGAGCAAGATGACTGCCCGGTGGCTCTGGGGATCGTTTTCTATATAGGTGCCCCGGAGCTTGGTGCCGTCCTTGGAGGTAATGACCACCTGCTCCCAGCCGTAGCGGGCTTCGGCCCGGTGGACCTGGTCCAGGTCATCCCGGTGGTTTTCCATCCCCAGAATCTTGTCCCAGGGGGCGCTAAAAAGCTGGTTATAGGCCGTATTTCCGGCGTACAGCCCGGCTCCCAAAAGGAGCAGCAGGCAAAGATAGATTACATAACGGATAAAATCCCAAATAAAACGCATGGCGCTGCCATCCCCACTTTCACTAAACCTCTATGAATAACAATCATAGAAACTTTTCGTTAGGAATGCAACGAGAAAATTTGACGAAACCGTGAAAAATTATGAAATCCCTCTCTGGGGGATAGGAAATTTATCATAAAACCATTATTATGTAAAAAGGAGAAAAAAGTCAACTCTTGTAATTTTATAGTTTAGGGCTATGATAACAATGGGAGAATTTATTTTTTAGAAAGGAGGTTTGCGCCATGCTTTTCAAGGAACGGACCAAAAGTCTGTTTGCAGATGCGCTGACCCGACTGTTGGAAAACAAAAGCCTAGACAAGATACGGGTGTTGGATATGGCTAAAGAATGCGGCGCAACGCCTCAAACGTTTTACTATCATTTTCATGATAAGTACGAACTGTTAGCCTGGATGTTTTTACGGGACTTCATGGGCTTTATGGGGCTCTCCCGCATTACACTGTCTGCCCAGCGCCTCACGGCGATGATGCAGGAATTGGAAGAGAAACGCGGCTTTTACCAAAAAGCGCTGCCGGAGGAATTGATTCCCCAGGTGTATCCCTATGTGGCTGCTTTTATGGAACAGGTGACAGAAAAAGCGCTGACCCAGCAAAAAGGAGCAGAAGCTTCGCTGGAGGAACGCTTGGACATCCGCTACCATATTTATGGCACCATTGGGTTATTGGCCGATTGGATCCATGGGCGGATTCCTCTGTCCGCAGCTGAACTGCAGCAGGTTTTTACGGCCCATACGCCGGCAGAGCTGCAGGCTGCATTGGACAACACGGTTTATTTTCCCGGGGATCTTGCGTTAAACAAAAGTAAAAATAAGAAGGAAATCGAAGGGAAACGGGGAAATAAATAGTAGAGCATGTTGTGCGTAAGTTATGTACAAGAGTACATAGACAACCAAGGGTTTAGCCGCTTCCTATGAGGCCAAGCGGAAAATCCGAAGCTCCTTTGCATGGATTTATAGCCAAACGAGGAGGGTTATTATGGAATTTACGAAAACGGTTCTCACGAAGATTGTCCAGGAAACCAGTGATACCTATAGCTTTATCATGGACGTGCCCGCAGGTTTTACCTGGAAGGCCGGCCAGCATGTAGCCTGGCAGATTCCTGGTTTTCAGCTGGATCCGGAAGACCGGAATACCCGTGTCTTCACCATTGCTTCTGCTCCGGAAGATGGGTATCTGATGTTTACCACCCGGATTGCAGAACCCCATACCAGCCTGAAAGAAGTGCTGCTGCACCAGATCAAACCGGGGGCAGAAATTGGTGTTGCCAAACCCATGGGCAAATTTGCCCTGGATACAGAGCACTACAAGGAAACCCTGATTTTGGCCGGGGGCATTGGGGTAACGCCCATTCGTTCCCTGCTGCGGCACTATATGGAACAGCCGGTAAACGGGCACAAGATTACCCTTTTGTATTCCGATGACCGGGGCGAATTTGCCTACGGGGATTTCTGGAAGGAATTGGAAAAACGGGTACCGGGGCTGGACCTGAAATTGATCTCTGTGCGGGATGAATTTACTGACGGCACCGATGCCTATGCCAAAGCTCAGGGCAATGCTGCAGAGTACCTGGTAGCCGGGTCTCCGGGCATGAACAAAGCCTTTACGGAACGCCTGGAAAAACTGGGCGTAGCTGCAGAAAATATCAAGACCGATGTGTTCATGGGCTACAAAGACTAACACCATGTGCTGTGCGTATGAAACTGCATAATTGATAGGTATTATACATATGCCAAAACCTGAACTACAATAGAGATGCCAAAGGCATCTCTATTTGTTTATGCCTAGGGGATGCTGAGAAATACAAGTTTGTGGGGGAGTGAGCAGGGTGAACAAACAAATGCAAAAAATTGCCGGACTGGTGCTTACGGTTTTGGTGGTGGGAGGCCTGGCCTGGGGGATTCGGGCTTACCAGCAGAAGCCGGCGGAAACCTCTGGCAGCGGGGCAGCGCCCAGTACCCAGGCACAGGACGGACTGGTGCTGATTCCCCAGGGAACGTTTACCATGGGCAGCCCGGACAGTGAACGCCAGCGGGAAAAGGACGAAACCGCCCATGAGGTTTCCGTAAGTGCCTTTTATTTGTCCCCTACGGAAGTGACCCAGGAGCAGTACCAGCAGGTCATGGGGGAGAATCCCAGCCATTTTCAGGGCCAACAGCTTCCTGTGGAGAACGTGACCTGGTATCAGGCCGTGGAGTTCTGCAACAAGCTGAGCAGCCAGAAAGGCCTGACGCCGGCCTATCAGGTAAACGGAAATACGGTAACCTGGGACCGGAGTGCGGATGGGTACCGGCTGCCTACGGAAGCGGAATGGGAATATGCCGCCCGGGCAGGAACCCATTCCATCTACTATTTTGGGAATCAGATTAACAGTGATCAAGCCAATTTTGAAGGGGACTATCCCTACCTAATCGAAGAAAACTACGTGGTGCAAAGGGACCCCAAGGTGGTGCCTTCCGCCAACCGGGGCAAAACTATTCCGGTGGATCAGTTGCCGGCCAATGCATTTGGTCTGCACAATATGCTGGGCAACGTATCCGAATGGGTTTTTGATTACTATGGACCCTATGGGACTTCGCCGCAAAAGGACCCGGCAGGGGCGGAAAAAGGGTCGCTTCGGGTTAACCGGGGCGGGGGCTACAACGATTTTGGCAAGCACCTGCGGGCAGCCTACCGCTCGGCCACGAATCCCCTTGACCATGACCAGAACCTGGGCTTTCGCATCTGCCGCAACGCCCAGCCGGGAAAAGGCCTGGTAAAAACCACGGCCAGTCTGCAGCCGGCTATGCCCGCCCAGCCCCGGGTGCTGATTGCCTATTTCTCCTATTCGGGCAATACCCGGAAGGCGGCCCAGCTGCTGCAGGAAAAGACTGGGGCGGACCTGTATGCCATTACCATGGCCCAGCCCTATACAGGAGATATCTACGAGGCTTCCCAAAAGGATCTGATGCAGAACGTGCACCCGGCTTTGGCAGGGGCCATGCCGGATCTGTCCCGCTACGATGTGATTCTCTTGGGCTATCCCACCTGGTGGGCCACCATGCCCATGCCGGTGTTTACCTTCCTGGAAAGCGGGGACTTTAGCGGTAAGCTGCTGTTTTCCTTCAGCTCCCACGGGGGTAACCGGTTTGGGGACAGTGTGTCCGACCTGGCCAAGGAGATTCCCCAGACTTATGTGGGACGGCCCTTTGAATTCCATTATTCCGGGGGCAGCAGCCTGTCCCAGGAACTGTCTGCCTGGCTGGCCCAGTGCGGCCTAAAGGAGAAGTGAAACGATGCGAAAGTTGAAAATTACCGTGGATATCCTGATGCTGGGGCTGTTTCTGTACCTGCTCAGCTACCACCCGGGAATGGGCCTTTTGGCCCACGGCATCTGCGGTATGGGCTTTTTTACCCTGGTCCTGCTGCACAACTGGCTAAATCGGAGCTTTTATAAGGTGCTTTTTAAGGGAAAATACCCTTTTCGGAGAAAAGTGCTGGTAACGGCGGATGTATTGCTGCTGTTGGCAACTCTGGTGCTGGCCCTGAGTTCTTATATGCTGGCAGGCATGGTTTTCCCCCTTGCCATTTTCCCCTTTGCCCCGGAATGGGGACGGGTCCATGGGGTGGCGGCCTACTGGGCGTTTTTGCTGATCGCTTTCCATTTGGGTCTGCATCTCCAGGGAGTATTGGGCAAGCTGGAACGGCGCTGGCACGATACGGCCTTTGAATATGCCGGGTACTTTTTGGAGTTTCTAGTACTGCTGCTGGGGCTGTATTGCTTTTTTGACAGTGGAATCTGGGCTCGGCTGGGTCTTCCCCTGGGCCGGGGACCGCACCCGGCTTTAGGGGCCTTTTATGGGGAAATGGCGGCCATCCTATTGGGGATGACCGTCCTGACCCACGGGTTCCTGGTGCTCACAGACCGCTAAAAGAAAATCCCCCGAGGAGAAGTGCTCTTCGGGGGATTTTTTTGTGCTATTAGGACATGCTTTTGAGAAAATGGCCGGTTTTGGAATTGGTGCAGGAAAGCAGCTGTTCCGGGGTGCCCTGGAACAGGATTTCTCCGCCCCTGGTGCCTCCTTCCGGGCCCATATCGATGACCCAGTCCGCCTGGGCAATCAGTTCCAGCCGGTGGTCCACAATCACCACGGTGTTGTGGTTGTCCACCAGCTTGCGCAAAAGGGCGTACAGGGTTTCTACGTCCCGGTTGTGCAGCCCGGTGGTGGGCTCGTCCAGAATATAGATATTGCCCTTTTTCTGGAGTTCGCTGGCCAACTTTACCCGTTGGACCTCGCCGCCTGACAGGGTGCTGGTGGGCTGACCCAGGGTCAGGTAGCCCAGGCCCACGTCCAAAAGGCTTTGCAGGGAGGTGCGGATCTTTTTGTCCTGGAAAAAGTCCATGGCCTGTTCAATGGTCAGGTCCATGATATTTTCAATGTTCCGGCCCTGGAACTGGTAGCTGAGCGCGGTGGGGTTGAACCGGTGCCCGCCGCATTCCTCGCAGACCTCTTCCACCGCATCGGCAAAGGCCATATCGTAGGTGATTTTCCCTTTGCCGTGGCAGACCGGGCAGGCTCCTTTGGAATTGGAGCTGAACCAGCTGGCCGGCACGTTGTTTTCCTTGGCGAACAGCTTGCGGATCTGGTCCATGATGCCGGTGTAGGTGGCCGGGGTGGACCGGATGGAGGTGCCAATGGGTTTCTGGTCGATGACAATGGCCTCTGGATAGCGGCTGGCAAATTCTCCGCAGACCAGGGAGGTTTTTCCAGAGCCGGCTACCCCGGTTACCGCCGTGAAAACGCCTTGGGGGATTTTCACGGTCAGGTTCTTCAGGTTGTGGAGGGTGGCATTTTCTACCAGAAAGGCTTCGCTCCAGGGTTTGGGCTGGCGGTTAATTTGGATTTTATGGAAAATGGCCTGGCCGGTCAGGGTTCCGGCCTGCTTCAGGCCGGCCACATCGCCCTGGTAGACAATCTGGCCCCCGTGGGAACCGGCCAGGGGGCCCAGTTCGATGACCTGATCTGCCAGTTCAATCATCTGCCGGTGGTGCTCCACAATCAGCACGTTGTTGTGCTGGTCCCGCAGCTGGAGCAGCAGGTGGCCAATGCGCTGGGCATCTGCGGGATGGAGGCCGGCAGTGGGCTCATCTAGGATATAGGTAATGTTGTTGAGGCTGTTGCCCAGGTGACGCACCAGCTTCAGCCGCTGGCGCTCTCCGCCGGACAGGGTGTCCGTGGGCCGGCCCAGGGAAAGATAGCCAATGCCCAGGTTCACCATGCGTTCCAGGGTATAGGAAAGCTGCCGGGCCAGGGAAATGCCCATGGGGCTTTGGATGGCTTCCAACAAAGGCAGCAGTTCGCTGACGGAAAGGTTCTGGTAGTCCACAATATTGTAGCCGTTGATTTTGGAGGCCAGAGCCTTGGCGTTGAGCCCGGTGCCGTGACAGCTGGTGCAGGGGCCTTTGTGGACGTGGGTCATAATTTCGTCCTGAAGGCTCTTTTTTAGTTTGCTGATGTCCCGGTTCAGGTACAGCCGGCGGAAACGGGGGAGTACCCCTTCGTAGTCCACATAGTCCACCCGGCCGGTCTTGTTGGAGCGAATCTCGATTTCCGTTTTTTCCGGGGTACCGTTCCGGAGTATTTCCCATTCTTCCGGGGAGAAGTCCCGGAGTTTTTTGTCCGGATCCAGGTACTGGTTGGTTACATACAGGTCCGCCTGCCAGCCTGCAGCAAATTGGCTGAAGCAGATGGCGCCCTCCCGCAGGGTCTTGTTCTCGTCAAACAGGCTGTCCTCGTCCAGGGTCAGCCGTTCTCCCAGGCCGGTGCAGTCCGGGCACATCCCCAGGGGATGGTTGAAGGAGTAGGCCATGGAGCCCCCGGCACTGGGGACCCCAATGCGGGAAAACAGCAGCCGGAGCAGGGGCGCAGCGTCCACGGCGGTTCCCACGTTGGAACGGCTGCTGCTGCCCAGGGTCCGCTGGTCCACCACTACGGCCGGGGTCAGGTTTTCGATAAAGTCCACCTTGGGCCGTTCATAATGGGGCATCCGGTTCCGCAGGAACAGGGGGTAGGAGGCCTGCCATTCCCGGCTGCTTTCCACCGCAATGGTGTCGAAGGCCAGGGAACTTTTGCCGGAGCCGGAAACGCCGGTAAAGACCACAATCTTGTCCTTGGGAATATCCACATCAATATTTTTCAGGTTATTTTCAGAAGCTCCGCGGATGCGGATCACATCTTCCTGGTTTGGCATATACAATCTTCCTTTCAGCAGTTATTCCAATGCTATTTTAGCATAGCAAAAGAAAGTTCCCAGGAATTGACCCGGAATCTGCATCCTTTGCCGCAGCTCATTTCTTAGAAAAAAGGGGGTGTGAAATAATACCCCCGTAAGCAAAAACGGCTTGCGAGCTCAAAAGAGTTCGCAAGCCGTTTTTGTTATTCTTTATAACCGTATCCTAATAAACTTCCTCAGTCAGTCCTGCGGACTGACTGCCCACACGCTTTGCGCTCATATCCAATTCTCAAGGCTGTATGCCGCAGAGAATTGGTTAATATGAGCCATGTGATAGCGGCCTGCAAAGTGAACCTGGAAGGTGAAGCTGAGCAGCATGCCGCGAACCACTCAGGGGCCAGTCTTAGGCCTATACGAGTCATGTGCAAAACGGGTATAGCAAAGGAGCATAGTTTGTAAATACCTGCACTACCCTAGTCTATTGCTTGACCAGTAGCGGCATAGAAGGCTTCCTGAGTGGTTCGCCGTGCTCCGTTCTCCTTCACCCTGCGGGTTCGGCTCACGGACGGCTATCACATAGGTCGCATATTCCAAATGTCATCGGGAAAATGATTGACATTTGGATGCGACCGTAAAGCGTGAAGGAAGTGTCGCCGTAAGGCGACGATAGAAGTTTCCTTATTTCACACCCCCAGATTTTTTAGGAATTTTCACTGCGGCTGAACAGGGCCACGCTTTCCACATGGCAGGTGTGGGGGAACACGTCCACGGGCTGGACTTTGCGCAGCACAAAGCCGTGGTCCCGGAGAATGGCGGCATCTCGGGCCAGAGAGGCCGGATTGCAGGATACGTACACCACCCGTTTGGGGCGCACCTGGGCGATGGCGTCCAGAACACGCTTTTCGCAGCCGGCCCGGGGCGGATCCAGCACCACCACATCGGGGCGGCTGCCGTGACGCACCAGGTCAGGCAGTTCCTTGGCGGCATCGGCGCAGATGAACTCCGTATTGGTTACGTGGTTGTGTTTGGCGTTTTCGTGGGCGTCGTGGATGGCGGCGGGCACAATTTCAATGCCCAGGGCCCGGCGGGCCTTTTGGGCCAAAAACAGGGTAATGGTTCCTGTGCCGCAGTAGGCATCGATGACGTTTTCCTTGCCGGTCAGAGCGGCGTACTGGAGGGCGGTTTCGTACAGCAGTTCCGCCTGCTCTGTGTTTACCTGGAAGAAGGAATGGGGAGAAATGGCAAAGGTGAATTTGCCCAGTTGGTCATGGATGAAGCCGGGGCCCCAGATGACCTTGTTTTTCTGGCCCATGATTACGTTGGTATGCCGGGTATTGATGTTCTGGACCAGAGTGGTGAAACCGGGAATCTGGGCCCTCAGCAGCTGGGCCAGTTCCTTCAGGTGGGGCACCACAGATTCGTTGGTGATGAGCACCGCCATCACTTCCCCGGTTTTTACCCCGGTGCGGCCCATAATGTGACGGACCAGGCCCTTCCGGCTGTCCTCTTCCAGCGCGGCAATATGGTATTGGGTCATCCACTCCCGGGTAATCTGGGCGATTTTGTTGTTGGTTTCCTGCTGAATCAGGCAGTCTTTCACATCGATGACCTGATGGGTTCCAGCGGCAAAGCAGCCAATCCGCAGCTGGTGGTTTTTGCTTTGTGCGACGGGCACCTGCATCTTGTTCCGGTAATGCCAGGGGTGAAGGGCTCCCAGGGTGTCCAGGACCTGCACCTTGTGGAAATGGCCAATCCGTTCCAGGGCATCTACCACGGTCTGCCGTTTATTGGCCAGCTGGGCCGGGTAGGACAGATGCTGGAGCTGGCAGCCCCCGCATTGCTTGTACACCGGGCAGGGCGGTTTTTCCCGGTCCGGGGAGGGTACCAGTACCTTTACCAGCTTGGCCTGGCCGTAGCTCTTTTTTACCAGGGTAACCTGGGCCTGCACCCGTTCCCCCGGCAGGGCACCGGGAATAAAGAAGGTGAAGCCGCTGACTTTGCCCACTCCTTCGCCGGAGCTGCCCAGGCCGTTAATGGTGCATTCGATATTTTCTTTGGGTTTAAATTGCATATGTGTATGTTCCATAGTCCTTCTATTATACCTGTGCGGCCCCTGGGACGCAACCGCAGGGCCGGGGAATTATTGGCAGCAGCCGGAATTCCCCTTCAGTGCATGAAAAAACGGGAAAAAGAAAGAAAAGAAGAATGATTATCAGGAATTGACAGATACCCTGTGGAATTGGTATGATAAAAACAGCAAGGACGCTGCCGGCTGTCGCAGCGCCCGTTTTTTCAAATCAGGGCGGCAGCTGAAAGAGTTCTTAGGAGGCGGTTATTGGATGGCAAAAGCATAGAGGAGGAACTACCATGGAAACGGATTTTCTTTTGTTGGTCTGCATTGGTCTGGGGGGTGCCCTGGGCTCCGTGTGCAGGTATTTGGCCGCAGCGGCGCTGAAGGGCGTTTGGGGCCACCATTTCCCCTGGGAAATGATTTTCGTCAATACCTTGGGCTGCGTGCTCATTGGCTTTTTCGCTTCGTATTTGTATGTCAAACTGCCCCATCCCCGTTGGGCGGCGTTTTTCTACTGGGGTTTTATCGGGGGCTTTACCGCGTTTTCTTCCTTCATTAAGGAGGGCATGCATTTCTTTTTGCATGGGGATCATGTGAGCGGATTTTTATATTTACTGCTGCAGAATACACTGGGGCTGCTGGCGGCTGGCCTGGCCTTTTGGGCCGGACGTTCGCTGCTCTGATGCTTGGATATAGGGGGACTGCCAAGGGCGGTCCCTTTCTCACTTATAGGGAAATCTAGAAAGAAGGCAAAAAATGAATCGATTTTTTCTCACCGTATTGGTGCTGGGCCTGGGCGGCTCGGCAGCGGTATGGAGTATGTACCGGACCGGGCTGTCCTTCCTCCGGCCCTGGTGGACGGCGCTGATTTTTCTCGTAATGCCGCTGCTTTTTGTGTTTAGCAATGTGTACCTGAATCTGCTGCCCCGGAGCATTACCCGGTTTCTGGCCTGGCTCAGCGGCCTGTGGGCGGGCTTTTGGTACTATTCCATCCTGACCCTTTTGGTATTTTTGCTGGTTTGGCTGGTGGGCTGGGTTGGCCATTTTCCCAAGGCAGCGCCTATGGCAGCCCGGCTGCTGTTTGCCCTGAACCTGGTGGTTGTAGTGGTTGGCTGCTGGCGGGCCACCCATCCGGTGGTCCGGGAGGAAACCTACCATACGGATTTGGCCCTTTCCGCACCCTACAAGGTGGTCTTTGTGTCCGACCTGCATTACGGCGGTTTGTTTGGCCGGGCTGATGCAGACCGTATGGTGCAGCGGATCAATAGCCTAAAACCCGACCTGGTGCTCCTGGGTGGGGATATGGTGGACGGGAATCTACTGCTTGTGCAAAAGGAAGGCACCCTGGATGCCCTGAAAAATCTCCAAAGCCGGGATGGGGTATACGCCGTGTACGGCAATCACGACCGGCGGATGGGTACGGGTCCCCTGGAACGGAAAATGCTGGAGCAGGACGGCATTCATTTCCTGGTGGATGAAAACCAGGAGGTAAATCCCCAACTGTCCCTGACCGGCCTGGACGATTACCTGTTTGGGGACAGACGGGTGCAGTTTGCTCCGGCTCCCGGCAAGTTCAATATTTTTCTGGAGCATGAGCCCCGGCATATTGAGGAAGCGGCCAAGGCGGGGTACAACCTGTATTTTGCCGGCCATACCCATGCAGGCCAGCTGTTCCCCAATCGCCTGATTACGAAAAAAATGTACTTCCTGGATTACGGCAGCCAAAAGGTGGACCAGCTGCTGGCCACCGTTTCCAGCGGCTACGGCCTGTGGGGCATTCCGGTACGGACGGGCCCCATGCCGGAAATCGTAGTGGTGAATATCGAAAAATAGAGAAAACAAAGCTCCCTTCCAAGGTGCGCCAAACACCTGGGAAGGGAGCTTTGTTTTTCTGTTACAGCAGGCCAAAGGCCTTGAAAAAATCCTGGTAGGCTGCGGCCTTCTTCTCCAGCTTCAGGGGGTAGGCCCGGGAAGTGGAGGGAAGGCGGGACAGGGTGTAGTGCCGGCCGCCCAAGGTAATGGGTACGCTGGCTCCCGATTTGGGCAGGGCCGGGGGATTTTCGCACTGGGCCAGCACTAGTTCCGTGGCTTTTTCCCCGGTGGTGGCCAGGGCCTGGCACTGGGGCAGCTGGTGCAGCATAGCCTTTAGGTCCGCCGGTTCTACTACCTGGAGAAATTTGTCGCTGGCGTTGCCCTTTTCCCGGATGGCCCGGAGCACGGTGGGGCCCAGGGCGATGCCCAGCCGGGACAGTTCCTGCTGGATTTTTTGGGGGTCAAAGGCCTTTGCTTCCCCTTTGCGGAAATAATCCGGGTTCTGGAAGAAAATCAGTCCCATAATCCGCCACATATCGTTTTGGAAGTTGGGATAATAGAAGTCCATGGCCCGCTTGCCGGCAGCCGGGGGAAAGGTGCCCAGCACCAGTACCCGGGCCTGGGGCGGCAGAAAGGGCGGAAAGGGATGGGTTTCGATGACAGGTTCTGTGGGTATTTTGGTCATGGCCGCCACCTACTCCGCATCCTTTAACAGATGGAATTCTTCCTTATGGTAATCCAGGATGCCTTCCTTTTTCATTTTGCTGAGCTCGCTGCTTAACGCGCTTCGGTCCACGCTGAGATAATCCGCCATCTGCTGTCGGTTAAAGGGCACGGTGATCCTGTCTTTTTTCTGCTTGGCGGCCAAGAAGGATAGGTAGGCAATGACCCGTCCCCGGATGGACTTGGACGAGGTGTGGAGAATCCGCCGGGACAGGGCCAGGTTTTTCCGGGCCAAGATGTGCAGCAGGTTTTCGATAATCTGGGTGTGCTGGGGGCAGCTGTGGGAGCAGGTGCGCATGACCTTGCTCAGGTCCATCATCAGCACGGTGGTGTCTTCCTCTGCCAGCACGTTGATCAAAAGCGGCTCGTTTTCCACGCAGGCGTAGGCTTCCGCAAACAAGGAGCCGGGTTCCGCCTGGCCGAGAAGGGTCCGGTTGCCCCAGACATCGTCGGTTTCGATAATCACCCGGCCGGTAAGCACCATGCTGACGGTGTGGACAATATCTCCGGCGTAGTGGATATAGGTGCCTTTTTTATAGGAACGTTCTACCCCGCCCAGGCAGTTCATCCGGCAAAGGATTTCCTGGGGCGGAACGTTTTTGAACAGGGCGGTTTTGCTTAGAAATGCAGTATCCATAGCTCCTCCTTTTCGTTGTTTTAACAACGTTTCTTTTCTCCAGTATACAACGGCTCCGGAAAGAAAGCAAGGCGGGTAAACCACTTGACGGGAAAACCATTCTGTGGTAAATTGTAAGCAATTTCATATGACATGAGCGATGAAAAGAAGAGTACCTTCGGCGCTGCGGCACAGAGAGCTTCTGTTTTGGTGAGAGGAAGAGCGGGCAAAGAGGAGAACATGGCCTTGGAGCTGATGGCTGAAGTGCAGTAAGCCGTCTGGGTGTGCCCATTACAGCACTGGAGTATCCGACCAAGTCACGTACTCGAGAGGCTTGGCCTGGCCAAGCGAAGCTGGGTGGTACCACGATGCTTTCGTCCCTGCAGGGGGCGGAGGCTTTTTTTATTGCAGAAAAGGAGTGGAAATTATGCCAATTAAAATTGCGAGTCATCTGTCGGCAAAAGCCAAACTGGAAGAGGAAGAAATTGTTACCATAGATAGCGATCGGGCTGCAACCCAGGATATCCGTCCTTTGCGTATTCTGATTCTCAACCTGATGCCCTTAAAGAAACCTACGGAATTACAGCTGCTGCGCCTTTTGGGTAATTCCCCCCTGCAGCTGGAAGTGGACTTCTGCCGGCCGGTAAGCCGGGTGGGCACCCATACGGACAATTCCTACCTGGAAAGCTGCTACCTGGAATTTAACGATATCAAGGACAAATACTACGATGGCTTCATTGTCACCGGGGCTCCTGTAGAAAAGCTGGAGTTTGAGGAAGTGGAATACTGGCCGGAAGTGGTGGAGTATTTTGAATGGGCCCGGGACCATGCCTACTCCGTGCTCCATTACTGTTGGGGCGCACAGGCCGGCCTGTACTATTACTATGGGGTTGCCAAACGGATGCTGCCCCAGAAAATCTGCGGCATTTATCCTTACGGCCTGACGGTGCGCAACCATCCGCTGCTCCGGGGCTTTGACGACCGGTACTTTATTCCCCAATCCCGGTACACCTCCGTGGATGACCAGGCGGTAGATGCTTCTGACAAACTGGATGTGCTCAGCCGCAGCGTGGAAAACGGCATCAATATCTGCTGCAGCCACGATATGCGCCATATTTTCGTTATGGGGCATTTTGAATACGAACGGAATTCCCTCCAGGATGAATACATCAGGGATAAGAATAAGGGCCTGAATCCTGCCCTGCCGGCCTTCTATTATCCGGACAACGACAGTAGCCAGCAACCCTGCTTCAAGTGGTGCAGCTATGCCCACCTGTTCTACCTGAACTGGCTGAACCGGGTGTACCAGGATACGCCCTATGATTTGACCAAACTTACCCGGAAAGAGTAAGAGGCCCTTGGAGAAGAAAGGACATTCCATGGAAGCACTAGCCGCAAAGGAAGATCTGTACTATATGGACCTGGCTCTGGAAGAAGCCCGGCAGGCGGCCCGGGAGGGGGAAATCCCCGTAGGGGCGGTGCTGGTTGTGGACGGGGCGGTCATTGCCCGGGACCACAACAGACGGGAACAGCTGCCCGATGCCACGGCCCATGCAGAGCTGCGGGTAATCCAGGCGGCTTGCAGCAAGCTGGGCCGCTGGCGGCTGCCGGACGCCGTGCTGTACGTGACCCTGGAACCCTGTCCCATGTGCGCCGGAGCCATCTGGAACGCCAGAATCGGCCGGGTGGTGTACGGGGCCTACGATAGTGCAGCGGGCTGCTGCGGCTCCCTGTTTAATTTTCCTGGGCAGCCTTCCCTCAGCGTAGGCACCCAGGTTACCGCCGGCGTCCGGGAAGAGGAGTGCCTTCAGGTACTCCAGGAGTTTTTCCGGGCCCGGCGGTCCGAATAGGGGTGCAGTAATTCAAGAATTTTAGATTTGTTTTCTTTCTAACAATTGTGTTATAATGAGAACTCACGGATGGGTGTCCGAGTGGTCGAAGGTGCTTGACTCGAAATCAAGTATACCGCAAGGTATCGTGGGTTCGAATCCCACCCCATCCGCCAATATTTGTTACGTAAGACCGGAAATTCTTTTTTCCTGCAAGCCAGGCTGTCTGCGGCTGTTTGGCTTTTGCAGGGAAGGGAGAGTTTCCGGTTTTTGGCATTTTGGGGGGAATTGTGCGCACAAGCTGCGCACAATGGACAAAAGGCCCTGCCAGAACAGCACACTTTTTGACGGAAGCCGGAGATGGAAAAAACTTGAACCTGCCCAAAGACTTTGCTATGATAAAGGATAACAGTGCAGGGACGTGTTTTGTATGCAAGCACCTGCCCGCTGGATTCTGGCTGGTCCACGGCAGATTCCGTGACCGCCAATTTTAGGAGAACGGTGGCGTCCAAATGAGAGTAAGAAATGTCTGGGCGGAAGTGGATTTATCCGCAATTGCCCATAACGTGCAGGTGACCCGGAAGGTATTGAAACCGGGAACAAAAATCTGTGCAGTGGTCAAGGCCGATGCCTATGGCCACGGAGCTGTGCCTGTTGCTACGGCAGCATTGGCCGCCGGCGTCAATTACCTGGCGGTTTCCATGACCCAGGAAGCCGTGGAACTGCGGGAAGCGGGGATTATGGCCCCCATCCTGATTCTGGGCACCATGACCCCGGAACACGAAAAAGCCATTGTGGATTATCAGATTACCCAAACGGTGTACGACCTGACAACGGCCCAGGCCCTTTCGGCCATGGCCTTGCAGGAAAATAAGACGGTGAAGGTCCATTTGGCCGTGGATACGGGGATGAACCGGATTGGCTGCCGTCCATCGGAAGCGGCGGATTTGGCCGAAGCCATCAGCCATCTGCCCCATGTGGAGCTGGAAGGCCTGTTCTCCCATTTTGCCACTGCTGATGAAACCAACAAGGATTACGCCCAGCATCAGGTTGCCTTGTTTAACCAGGCCGTGGAAAGCATCAAGGCTCGGGGCATTGAGATTCCCCTGATCCATTTGGATAACAGCGCCGGCATTACGGAAATGCCCGGCACGGAATTCAATATGGTGCGGCAGGGCATTACCCTTTACGGCTGGTGGCCTTCCAAGGAAGTGAAGCAGTGCCTGGACATTCGGCCGGTGATGAGCCTCAAGGCCGAAGTGGTCTTTGTAAAGCAGGTTCCCGCCGGGGAAAAGGTCAGCTACGGCTGCACCTACGAAACCAAGGAACCTACCCTGATTGCCACCCTGCCCCTGGGCTATGCGGACGGGGTTTCCCGGAAGCTGTCCAATAAGGGCTATGTGAGCATCCGGGGGTATAAGGCACCCATTATTGGACGGATCTGCATGGATCAGTTCATGGTGGATGTAACCCACGTGCCCAATGTGCACGCAGGGGATGAAGCCGTGATCTTTGGGGATGGCGCCATTTCCCTGGATCAGGTAGCGGATTGGTGTGGGACCATCGGGTATGAGGTGCTATGCTTACTGAGCACCCGGATTCCCCGGAAATATACGTACCACTATACCATCCGCCATTATGTGAACAACCATTTCTGAGAAGTGGCTGGCGTAGGAAAGCAGGAAGGCGCAGGACAGTAAGCAGAAAGGCAGCAAAGCAGCATGGAAAACTACAATCCAATTACCCAAGAAGTGCTTGAAAAATTAAACGCCCTGGTGGGCGAAAAGTATGTATGGACGGATCCGGACCATCTGGAGCAGTATAAAACCGATGAGGAAACGGATCCCCGGCTGTTCCGGACCCCTGAAGCGGTGGTGGCTCCGGAAACTACGGAGCAGGTGGCAGCCATTATGAAGCTGGCCAACCAGTACGGTTTCCCGGTTACGCCCCGGAGCGGGGGCACCAGTGTTTCCGACGGAGCCATTGCCGTGTGCGGCGGGCTGGTACTGCTGCTGGAACGGCTGGACAAGATTGAAAAAGTGGACGCGGACGGGATGTACCTGATTGCCCAGGCCGGGGTTCCCACGGTGAAGGTCCAGGAAGCAGCCCGGGCCGTAGGCCTGTTCTACGCAGGAGATCCCTGCAGCGCCGACAGCTGCCTGATTGGGGGCAACCTGGCCACCAATGCCGGGGGCGACAAGGCCGTACGCTACGGCACCACCCGGAACCAGGTCCACGCCATCGAAGTGGTGCTGCCCAACGGCGAAATCGCCAACCTGGGCACCCGGAGCAAGAAAAACAGCACCGGCTACTGCCTGGACCAGCTGGTGATCGGCAGCGAAGGCACCCTGGGCATCATTACCAAGGCAACCCTGAAGCTATTGCCCCTGGCACCGTATAAGGCGGACGTACTGGCGGTATTTACCGACCAGGAAAAGGCTGTCAGCCTGGTACCCATTTTACTGAAGGCAGGCCTAAATCCCACCAGCGTGGAATTTATGGACAATGGTTTCGTAAGGTCTGCCAGCGATTATTCCAAAATCCGGCTGGCCCATTACGAGGACGGCTCCTATGTGATTCTTACCCTGGAAACCTTTGATGAGGACGAACTGGAAAAGAAGCTGGAAAAGCTGGATGAACTGTGCCGGGAAAACGGCGCCGACGATGTGATGATTGCCGACGACCGGGTTTGGACGGTGCGGAAGAATTGTTTGGAAAGCGTCCGGGTACTGAGCAAGGTAATGACCAGCGACGATTTTGTGGTGCCCCTGGACAAGATTGCCCAGACCATCAACGAACTGTCCAAGGTAGCGGAATCCTATCCCTTCCAGGTATTTACCCTGGCCCATGCCGGGGACGGGAATCTGCATTTCTCCATTCTGAAGGGGAATATGACAGATGAAGCCTGGGAAAAGGCCCTTCATGATTTCCATGCAGAAGCCTATCCCTATATTTACGCCATGGGCGGCAAACTCAGCGGCGAACACGGCATCGGCGCCAAGAAGGTGAAGCAGCTGGCTTCCCTGGCAGATCCTGGGGAATTGTACATGATGCAGACCATCAAAAAAGCCCTGGATCCCAAGGATGTTTTGAATCCGGGCAAGGTGCTGGCCCAATACTAAGAAATAAAAAACGCTTTCTCGCAGGTTTGGCGGGAAAGCGTTTTTGATTAACTCAGGCTGAAGTGGGGGAGCGGCAACAAAAAAAGCCTGCAAACCGAAGTTCACAGGCTCTTTTTATTTTCCCGGCGGGCTGCAGCAACAGGCACCCCTGCGGCACATGAAGGGATCTGCTTATTGCTGCTTCCTTCCGGACCTGACAAGGTTCACAGGACTCCATTGCGCAGGACCCGCCGCTGCAGTCCGCCGGAAAAATAAAAGCCGCTTGACGCGGCTGACAGACAAAATGGCGGAGAGTGAGGGATTCGAACCCTCGATACGGTTTCCCGTATACACGCTTTCCAGGCGTGCTCCTTCAACCGCTCGGACAACTCTCCAGGTTGAATTGCTTAGATAAAGCTATTCAATTGTTTGCAGTAGTCTTGAAGACAACCACGAGGTACAGTATAACCAATTTGCGCTCACTTGTCAACATTTTAGTTGAATTTTTTTAGGGAAAAAAGGTATAATAGCTAAAGCACATTGTTCAGATAGAACAGAAAGGATGGGAAGTATGGCATACGTTGCTCTGTATCGCACCTGGCGGCCGCAGACCTTCGAGGATCTGGTGGGGCAGGCGCATATCAAAACGGCCCTTTCCAACGCCCTGGAATCGGGAAGAATTTCCCATGCGTATCTGTTTACAGGGCCCAGAGGGTCAGGGAAGACCAGTACGGCCCGGATTTTGGCCAAGGCCCTGAACTGTGAGCACGGCCCCACAGCCCACCCCTGCAACGAATGCACCCTGTGCCGGGAAATTACCGAAGGCACAGCCCCCGATGTCATTGAAATCGACGGGGCCTCCAACCGGGGCATTGAAGAAATGAAAAAGCTCCGGGATCAGGTGTTTTTTGCCCCGGCAGCCTGCCGTTATAAAGTCTATATCATCGACGAAGTCCATATGATTACCACCGATGCCTTCAATGCGCTGCTGAAGACCTTGGAGGAACCGCCGGAGCACGTGGTGTTCATATTGGCCACCACGGAGCCCCAGAAGATTCCGGCCACCATCCTGTCCCGGTGCCAGCGGTACGATTTTCACCGGGTAACGGTGCCAGAGATTGCCGAGCATCTGGAAAAGGTGGCGGAAGGCAGCCATATTCAGGCGGAAAAGGAAGCCCTGCGGCTGATTGCCATCCAGGCGGATGGGGGCATGCGGGACGCACTCAGTCTTTTGGACCAGTGCAGCGTCATGGCCAGTCCCATTACGGCCGAAGCGGTGCGCCAGATGATTGGCTCCGCCGGCCGGGAAAAAATCCGGCTTCTGACCGAGCAGATCGGCAAACAGGATTTGGCCGGCGCTTTGGCTACCCTGAACGCTCTTTTGGAGCAGGGCAAGGAGCTAGAGCAGATTTTGGCGGAGCTGATGGAATATTTCCGGGCTCTCCTGCTGTATCAGGTGGACCCGGCCTATCAGGATATTTACGTAACCGATGAGGAAACGGAACTGGCCCGGCTGGCCCCCTTGTTCAGCCGGCCCCAGCTGATGGCCAGCGAAGAAAAGCTGCACCAGGCAGCGGCCGAATGCAAGCGGTCCCTGCGCAAGAAAATCGTGGGGGAGCTTTGCCTGTATGACCTGTGTAAGCACCAGGGGTCGTCAGAAGCGGCTTTGGAAGCCCGGATCCGCAGCCTGGAAGAACAGGTGGCGGCCCTGACCGCCGGCGGCTTTACGGCTCCGGCAGCGGCACCCTTAGGCGGCAGTGCGCTTCCGGCAGCCCCGGCTTTTGCTTCGCCGGCAGCGCCGGCCTTTACGCCTAAAACTGCCAGTGTACCTGACGCACCGGCGGTGCCAGCCTGGACGCCGGAACCGGCCGTTTTCCCCAAGGCAGAGCCCAAGCCCCCGGCAGCTCCGGTGGTGCCTAGTGCGCCAGTGGTTCCTACGGCTGCGCCAGCAGCTGCTGCCGCAAATGTCACACCTCTGTCACGAGAAGGGGTTGCACAAGGGGAAGAACTATGGCAGACTGTGATACAGGGGCTAAAGCAGCGCCGGAAACGGGCGTTTTTGGTATACGCCAAAATGGCCCAGGTGGGCTCTTTTGCCAACCAGGTGCTGACTTTGGTAGTGGATTCGGAAAGCCTGAAAGAGCGCTTTGAAACCCCGGATCTGCACAATCTAATGACGGATATTTTAAAGGAGCGCACGGGACAGCCCATTGGGCTAGCCGTGGTGCTCCAGGCTGGAGGTTTGCCTCCGGAACCGGCCCGCTGGGCGGCGCCCCAAACGCCTCCCCAGCCCGCAGCTCCGGTTGCGCCCAAGGCCGCTCCCCAGGCAGCCCCGGAGCCTGCGCCTCAGGCAGCAGCTCCGGCCCCGGCCGTAAATGAGCAGCCAGCCGCCAAGGAAAAGCCGGCGGAACCGGAGGAATTGCCTCCGGGCGTAAAAAAGGCGCTTTCGGTATTTGGCGGTAAGGTATATAAAGAAGAACCATAACACAATTTCAGGAGGAATGAACCAATGTTTAAAGGCGGAATGGGTATGAACAACATGCAGGGCATGCTGAAGAAAGTACAAAAAATGCAGAGCGAAATGAGCAAGCTCCAGGAAGAGCTGAAGGAGCGCACCGTAGAAGCCACTTCCGGCGGTGAAGCCGTAAAGGTCGTGGTCAACGGCAACAAGAACCTGGTAAGCCTGACCCTGTCCCCGGACGCAGTGGATCCGGAAGACGTAGAAATGCTCCAGGACCTGATTGTGACGGCTGTCAACGAAGCCATGAAAATGGTGGACGACATGACCGAAAAGGAATTGGGCAAGGTTACCGGCGGCATGAAACTGCCCGGCATGTTTTAAGGCAAAATCATGCGAATGGTAAAACCCATGGCCCGGCTGTACGAACAGCTGCGGAAGCTGCCGGGCATCGGGTCCAAGTCCGCCCTGCGGCTGTCCTACCATGTGCTGGACATGAAGCAGGAGGATGTAGAGGCTCTGGCCCAGGCCCTTTTGGATGCGAAGAAGCACGTCCATCTGTGCCGGCAGTGCTTTGATTTGTGCGAAGGGGACCTGTGCGAAATCTGCCAGGACGCCAAGCGGGACCAAAGCCTGGTGTGCGTGGTGGAACAGCCCCAGGATGTAGCTGCCATGGAACGGACCCGGGGCTACCAGGGCCTGTATCACGTGCTCCACGGAGTCCTGTCCCCCCTGGATGGTATTGGGCCGGACCGGCTGAAAATCCGGGAACTGCTCCGCCGTCTCCAGGACGGAAAAATCAAGGAAGTGATCCTGGCCACCAATTCCGATGTGGAAGGGGAAGCAACGGCCAATTATTTGGCCGGATTGATCCGTCCCACCGGGGTGAAGGTCAGCCGGATTGCTCATGGTCTGCCGGTAGGCGGGGACCTGGAATATGCGGACGAACTGACCCTGTATAAAGCGCTGGAAAACCGGCGTGAGTTATGAAAGGTGAAATACCATGGAAGTTTGGGCTGTAGGCGCTGCGGCGCTGGTTGTGCTCTTTATTGTCATCAATATGTTTTCCCTGTCCCTGAAGCTTTTGTGGAACGGCTTCTGCGGCATGGTGCTGTTGTGGATTTTCAATATGGTAGGCTCCCTGGTGGGCGTAACGCTGCATATTGATGTGGTTTCCGCCCTGGTAGCCGGTTTCTTCGGCGTCCCCGGGGTTGTCCTGCTGCTGCTGTACCAGCTGGCGGGGCACTGAGCCTATGGAACTGCATAAATCGGATAACGAAAAAGTCCGGATTTTGTGCTACCTGATGATCGGCGGCACTGCGGCCCTGTTTGAATGGGCGCTGGTTTACCTGTTTAGTCAGGTCTGGGGCTGGAATTATCTTCTGGCCACAGCCCTGGCCTATTTCTGTTCCACAGTCTGCCACTACCTGGCCACCAATATCTGGGTTTTTACCAGTGGTGTCCGGTACAGCAAATCCAAAGAGTTTTCCCTGGTGCTGCTGGTTTCCACCATGGGATTGGTACTGAATGTGCTGCTGATGCGAATTTTCGTTGGAGCCCTGGGCTACAGCGTAATGCCGTCCAAAATTGCAGCCTCTGCCCTTGTGACAGTTTGGAACTATTGTTCCAGGAAAAAATGGATTTACTAAAGGAGTAAGTTTGCCATGCTTCGTCAAATCGTAGACATCGATGCATTTCACAAGGTGCTGCTGGTGCACAATTATAGTGCCGGAAAACAGACCTTTTTCAGCGGCATCCACAAAAACGTGGATAAGATGGCCAAGCAGCTGCTGCAGCTGTACGGACCGGATCGGTTCGAATACGTCCAGGTCTCTACTTTTGCCGCCACCCAGGAAGTGGGCCGGCGGATCTGCGAAGAAAAGGTGGAGTGGGTGATTGTGGCCGGCGGGGACGGGACCCTGCGGGCTTTGGTGGAAGTTTGTGTGGATGCGGATTACTGGCCCTATGTCAGTATCTATCCGGCAGGCACTGTGAACCTGGTGGCCAAAGAGCTCCAGCAGCGCACCGACGTGAACAACTGGATGTTCCAGGTTTCCAAGGGCTTTACCACCCCGGTCTGCCTGGGCCGGGCCAACGACAGGATTTTCCTGACCGTGGCCGGGATTGGGGTGGACTCCCTGGTGGTGGATAAGGTGACCCCCAAGGAAAAGAAATATCTGTCTACGCTGGCCTATGTGCGCCAGAGCGGCAAGGTGGTGGGCAGCGAAATGCTCCTTCATAACTGGAAGTACCGCTTCCAGGTAATGATTGATGATGATGGGGTTTGGCACGAGGCCAGCTCCGCCATTGTTACCAAAAGCCGCTACTATGCCGGCCGGTTCTCCCTGGTGAATGGGGGCTCCCTGTCCAATCCTGTGCTCCACGTGTGCCTGTTTACCAAGGACCGGTGCGTGGATTTCCTGCGCTATACGGCCCTGATTGCAGCCGATATGCTGAGCCTGGACAAAAGCGTGGAAATCTACCCGGCGTCCCGGGTAGAAATTCGCTGCAACGTGAAGCAGTTTGCCGCAGAGCTGGACGGAGACGCGGTGGTCACGTCGCCGTTGTCCATTTCGCTGCTTCCCAAAGCACTCCAATTTATTTCGTAAGGAGCGGCTACTGTGAAAAAAATATCTCTTGGGGGACTGATCGTACTCCTTTTTTTGGCAATTGAATTCGTCTACAACTGGACCCTGGTCCAGGACATTCGCCCCTTTCCCTGGGCAGAATGCTGGTACCATGCCCTGAATGGCTTCCTCCGGGACCTGCTGCTTATGGGGGTGGCCCTGTTCCTGTACCGGGAGCGGCGGAGAATCAAGGACAGAACCCTCCGGTATTTTCCGGTGGTAGTGGTGGGCATTCTGTATCTGCTGGATGCGGTGTTTATGGTCACCTACCTGGAAATGGATACGGGCTTTATGACCGTCCTTTCCGTAATTACCGGGCTGTTCAACAATATTGTCCTGGTACTGCTGTGCGCCATGCTGTACCACCACTGGCCCAACCGCCCTATGAAGGCCCTGTATTTCCTGGCGTACTATTTCACCTGCATCATTATGCTGGGGGACGCCATTTACTTCTGGAATACCTCCATGCACGTGGAAAGCGTGCTGTTTGAGAACCTGAACTGGTATGCGGCCAAGGGCATTCTGGAAACCACAGCACCCTGGCAGCTGGCCGTAATCGCAGTGGTGCTGCTGGCCTTTATTCCCCTTTTCCGGGTGGTGCATCCCAAACGGAAAAAGCCCAACCTGCCCTGGTCCCTGCTGTGCCTGGTGATGTTTGCCATGGGCCTGAATGTGGCCTATGCGCTTTTGGCGGAAGGCACCTACAAGGCCATTGACAGCGTCAGCGGCCTGGATATCGAGGTGGACCTGGAAAAGACCCGGAAACCTACCCGCAACAGCATTGCTTATCCCATTAACGTGAACTTTGTGGGCAAGGCCCTGTTCAAGACGGATAAGGTGGTCAAGGAGCCCTGGAAGTATACGGAACGGACCTTGACGGACCAGGATAAGGAAGCCCTGTCCAAGCTGGGCATCTATCCCAAACCGGAAGCGGTGCCCCGGCAGCAGCCGGCCTACGACCGGGTGGTGCTGCTGATTTTGGAATCCGTGCACCGGGACTACATTCATTACTACAATTCCAATATTCCGGCGGAAACCACTCCATACCTGGACTCCCTGCTGAAACGGTATCCCAAGGTGGACCATTACTACTCCTCGGCGGTGCCTACCACCCAGGGCCTGAATGCCACCTTCCGCTCCCAGCTGATCTACGATGGGGACCTGCCGGGAGAAAACCAGCCGTCCCTGTACCGCTCTATGCAGGGGGCGGGCTACACCGGCTATTTCCTCAGCGCCTCCAGCCGGTACTACAACAATGAGTACCGGGAGTATCCGGCCCAATTTGGCATGGAACATTACCTGGCCAAGGAAGACATTGCCGGTATGGGCTACAAGGGTGCTAGCGGCTGGGGCTTTCACAATGATGTGATGTACGATGCCGCCCTGCGGATCTTGAATGAGCACAAAAACGACAAGCTGCTGCTGGTCTGCAAGACCCTGGATATGCATCAGCCCTATCCCTATTACGGCTACAGCTATGCAGAAATGCCGGAATCCGTACGGGATCAGGGAACGGCCACGGTCTGCGGCATGTACTGGGTGGACAAGACCTTGCAGCACTTCTTTGCGGAAGCAGATGCGGAAGGACTGATGGATGACCGGACCCTGTTTATCGTTACGGCGGACCACAACCCCCATTCCGGGGGTGAATACAAGACCCTGGTGGATAATCCCCAGGATAAGCAGAGTGTAGCTCCCATTCCCTTGCTCTTTATCTCCAAAAATTTGGCGCCGCTCTTCCAGCTGGACGAAACCATGTATGCCAGCCAGGAAGATTTGGCACCTACCCTGCTGACCCTGGAAGGCCAGCAGGTGCCCAAGGAATTCATGGGCCGGGATCTGCTGACGACCGCAGCTCATCCCTATGGTTTGGGATACTTTGGAGGCAAGGCCTACTACTATGCAGCCGATGATTACATCATTGCCACCTTGGACGAGGAGCATCCGGATACGGAAGCCAAAGATGCCCTTGCCAACTACATTATGTACAACTACATCAATCGGCATATTGAATTTCAACCTAAATAAAAGGGCAGCAGGCCCCGCCGTTGGCGGCCCGCAGGCTGGGGGATACGTCCCCGGGAGGGTGTGCAGGCTGCGCACCCTCTTTCTTGTACCTGGCAGGTTCCAGACGGAGGCTGTTGCCCTTTCTGCTTATTTTTACCAAGGAGGTGTTTGCGTGGAAAACAGCAGCAGGGAAGGAACCTTTACTTCCCGGTTACGGCGCATCATGAGCGTTATGGTGCCCATCCTGATTACCCAGATGGCCATCCAGGGGCTCAGTTTGTTTGACACGGTCATGAGCGGTCACGCGGGCACCAATGAACTGGCCGGCGTGGCCATTGGCGCCAATATCTGGATGCCCCTGTTTACCGGTTTAAACGGCATCCAGCAGGCCCTGACCCCC
Organism: Acidaminococcus sp. AM05-11; assembly: GCF_003472805.1. NCBI lineage: Bacteria > Bacillati > Bacillota > Negativicutes > Acidaminococcales > Acidaminococcaceae > Acidaminococcus > Acidaminococcus sp. AM05-11. Next base: position 30,957 of record NZ_QRMX01000006.1, read on the forward strand.
ATTGTGGCCAACTACCGGGGGGCCGGGGAGAACAAAAGCATTGCCGGAGCTGTGTTCAGTGGGCTGGTGCTGTCCTGCCTCCTGACGGTGCTGGTCATTACCGCGGGGATTCTCTTTTTGCCGTCCATTTTGGGCACCATGAACCTGACCCCGGAAGTATACCGGGTGGCCTACCGCTACCTGGGTTTTTCCGCTTTCAGCGTTCTGCCCCTTTTTGCCTCCAATATGCTCCGCTGTTTTGTAGACAGCATGGGCTATACCCAGGTGACCATGCGGCTGTTTCTTTTGACGGTGCCCATCAACGCCGCCATGAACTATATCTTTATCTTTGGCAAGCTGGGAGCCCCGGCCCTGGGCGGACCCGGCGCCGGGGTGGGGACCTCCATTTCCTGCTGGATCCTGCTTTTATGCTTTGTGGTGGTGTTAAAACGCCTGAAAGTGTTTGCCGGCTACCGGATTTTTGATCCTTCCGGTTTTTCCTTTGCCCATTTGCGGGAACACCTCCGGGTGGGACTTCCCATGGGCGTGGGAATCTTCCTGGAAACCAGTATTTTCGGGGTGGAATGTTTGTTTGTGGCCCGCTTTGGCACCATCGCTGTAGCTGCCAACCAAGCCGCTATGAGCTTTTGCAGTATGCTGTACATGATTCCTTTGAGCTTTTCCCTGGCGCTCACCATTTTGGTGGGGGCGTATGTGGGGGCGGCGGACTTTCGGCTAGCCAAAAAGTACGCCTCCACGGGCCGGCTGGCCAATCTGATGACCGGAGCCTTTTTCGCCGCTGTGCTGCTTTTGGGCCGGGACTGGATTGCGGCCCTGTACACCACGGATCCCAGCCTCATTGGACCCATCAAGCATTTCCTGATTTTTGCGGTAGCCTTCCAGTTCTGTGACAGTACCGCCGCCCCCATTCAGGGGGTACTCCGGGGCTACAAGGACGTAAAGGCCACCTTCTATTCGGCTCTGGCGGCCTACTGGCTGATTTCCCTGCCGGCGGGGCTGTTTTTGGACCACGGGGTGCACCTGGGTCCGGACGGCTACTGGCTGGGGCTGATTACGGGCATCTTTTTCTCCGCCCTGTTTCTGACCTTGCGGCTCCGGTATATTGAGCGCAAGTTCAGTGGGCCGGCGCTGGAGTAGGGAGCGTGTTCCAAAGCACGGCTGTCCTATGGTATACTAGAAAACATACTAGAGAACGGACGGGCCGGGGCGGAAACCCTGCGCCCGGCTGGCAGAGAAAGGGAGAGCTATCGTGGGATTATTTGATGCGTTAAAGGGTGCCGGTAAGGACGAAGCCATGCGGCCCAGCCCGGTACGGGAATTTCTGGGAGAAGAATTGTATGCGGTGGACTGCCGGGGCGCCAATTTGTATGTGCACCAAAATGCCGTGGTCATCGACAAGACCGGCGGCGGACTGTGGAACCTGGGGGACAACAATTTCAAGGTGATTCCCTTCCGGTCCATTGTGGCTATCCAGGCCAAGCTGGAATCCACAGTGCTAAGCGGCTATATCGAGTTTGAGACAGCCAACAGCCCCTTAAGTGTGGGCAGCGACAACGCAGAACGCTCCAGTGAAAACAGCGTCATCCTCAGCGGCAGTAAGGAAAGGTATGCCCAAGCCAAAGAGGCCTTGCAGTATATTTTTAGTCATATTTGTTAGTCCTAGCGGATGCGCCGGAAAAGGCGTTTCGGAGCATAAAAAAATCGGAAGCCTGGGAGCTTCCGATTTTTTTATGCCTGTTTTTAGCTGTGGGCTTCCGAGACCTGCAGCGTTTTTTCTTTCCGGGGCCAGTTTACGTAGAGCATTCCCGCCAGAATGCAGGCTGCTCCGATAAAGCCGTTGGTACCAAAGGTTTCCTGGAACACCAGGGTGCCCAGAATGGAGGCGGACAGGGGAGTGATGGCGCAGAACATACCGGCTTCGTCGCTGGGTACGTACTGCTGGGCCACTGGCTGGAAGGTAAAGCCAAAGCAGCTGCACATCAGAATCAGCACGGTCAGGCTCAGCAGGGTGGGGGTGTGGGTGGGAAGGGCTACTACACCCTGGAAGGCGGCAGCCCCCAGGCTGAGCAGACCCATCATGCCCATTTGTAGGATGCCCAGGGAGAAGGCATCGCTGTGTTCCACGGTAATCCCCGTGGCCACAATGTAGGCCCCGTAAAACAGCCCGGAACCAATGGCGAACAGGTCCCCTGCGGCAAAGCTCAGGGAGGCGCCGCCCAGGGTCAGGAAGCCTACGCCGGTAAGGATGGCCAGAACTCCAATGACGATGTGCCGGTCCGGCAGCCGCCGGTAGATGATGGCGTTCAGGATGGGGACAAAGGCCAGGGCCGTATTTTCCAAAAAGGCCACCATGTGCACGGCGGAAGTCCGCAGGCTCATCATTTCACAGCCCATAACAAAGAACAGGGTCAGTCCCAGAAGAAAGCTTTTGGGCAGCAGCTGAGAATCCGCTTTCAGTTCCCGGTACAGGTGACGGCAGAAGATCAGGGACAGGATCAGACAGGAAATGGTAAAGCGAATGCCCAGCACCATGAAGGGGGCCAGTTCCTGTAAGGAGATTTTGGAAAAAATAAAGGCACAGCTCCGGGTCAGGATAACAAAAGCCAGCAAAATTTTCGCAGCTCGGGTACTCATGGAACATTCCTTCTTTTCCTTAAATTTTCTCTATTATAAATCCAAAAAGGTATTGTGTAAAACGCAACTTATACAATATAATTGTGTGGAATCCGCATAATGAGCTGCTTCCTAAAGGGAGATGGAATCATGGAAACCAATAAATATAAAGCCCTGCTGAAGGCGGTGGAACTGGGCAGCATTACGGCAGCCGCCCAGGAGCTGGGCTATTCCCCTTCCGGGCTGACCCGGCTATTGGACGGGCTGGAAAAAGATCTGGGATTTCCCGTACTGACCCGGGGGCCCCAGGGGGTGGGCTTTACCCACGAAGGGGAGGAGCTGCTGCCGGTGTTTCGGGAGCTGTTGCATTGGCAGGGCCGGTTAAATGAGTACTGCGCTGCCATCCGGGGGCTGGAGCAGGGGGAATTGTTTGTAGGCAGCTACTACAGCATTGCTGCCCGCTGGCTGCCCACCATCCTCCAAAAATTCCAGCGGGATTATCCGGGCATCCGGATCCACGTCCAGGAGGCTGGCAACAGCCGGCTTTTGGAAGGCTTGCAGGAGCGGCGGCTGAGCTGCGTTTTGTTCAGCCGGCCCCAGAATTACAGTGGGGAATGGCTGCCTCTCTACAGCGACCGCTATGTGGCCTGGATTCCCGAAAGCTTTCCCCAGGCCCGGCAGGCAGCCATTTCCCCTGAGGAGATTGCCCAGCTGCCCTTTATTGAACCCTTTCCCCACCAGGGAACCACCATTGAGGCTTTTTTCAAGAAGTACCATATCCAGCCGGATGTGCGATTTACCACCAGCGATATGTACACCTGCTGGTGCCTGGTGGAAGCGGGGCTGGGCGTTTCCATGGACAATGAGCTCAGCTCTTCCCGCTGGCAGGGCAGGGTCAAGGTGCTGCCCTTTACCACCGGGGAAAAATTGGAACTGGGCATTGCCCTGCCTTCCTACCGGGATGCGTCCCCAGCCCTTAAAAAATTCATTGAGTATGTCCAGAATTTTGTGGCTGAGGTCAAGGCAAAAGAAAGAACCGCCGGCAAAGTCCAGCAAAAATAGGCAAAAAAATTCCGCCGGGGTATCGGCGGAAGGAAAAACGCTTACATCGAAAAATGGAACACAATGCCCACCACGGCAGAAGCTGCCAGGAACGCAATGGGGTGGACGCTTTTAAAGCGCCGGGTCAGGTACACAAGAATCAGGGCTACCAAAAGGGCCCGGCCGTTAAACAGGGCCATAACGTTTCCTGTGCCCCAGGCTTCCGGATGGAACAGGGTGACCTTGGCTACCAGGAAACCTGCCGCGGCAATCAGGCCCGCAGAAGCTGCCCGAAGCCCGTACATGACGGCCTTCACGTATTTGCTGTCGCCAAATTTTTTCAGAAACTGGAAAATAATCAGGATGACAATGACGGACGGGGTAATAAGCCCCAAAGTAGCAATCAAGGCACCCTGGAAACCGGCAATGTGGTAGCCCACATAGGTAGCGGTGTTGACGCCGATGGGGCCGGGGGTGGATTCGGATACGGCAATCATATTCAGCAGATCCGTTTCCGTAAACCAGCCGGTGGTGGAGGCCAGTTTGGTCAGAAAGGGAATGGTGGCCATGCCGCCCCCAATGGCAAATAGGCCAATTTTGGCAAATTCATAGAACAGTCGAAGCAGCAGCATCAGAGTTCACCTCTCACTTTCTTGGCAGCCAAGCCCACAATCCCGGCCAGGACTACCAGATAAGCTGGGGAAATATCCACGAACAGGTTCACCAGCATAATGACCAGAAATAGCCCAACGGTGAGTTTGTCCACCAGGGCGCTTTTGGCCAGCTTGAAGACGGCATTGAAAATCAGGACACAGACGCAGATCCGGATGCCGGCAAAGGCATCTTTTACAATCAACAGGTCTGCAAAGTTGGACAGGAATGCGGCAATGGCCGTAATGATGATCACCGAGGGAGTGGCAACCCCCAGGGTAGCCACAATGCCGCCGATGGGTCCTCTGCGCTTATCCCCAATGAAAGTTGCCGTGTTCACGGCAATGACCCCGGGAGTGCACTGGCCTACGGCAAAGTAGTCTGCCAGCTCTGCTTCCGTGGCCCAGTGGTATTTTTCCACCACTTCCGCCTGGAGAATGGGCAGCATGGCATACCCGCCGCCAAAGGTTACCGCCCCAATACGGGCAAAAACAAGAAATAATTGGATAAGTTCAGACATCATGCACCTCCGTTAACTTCCTTCAGTGTAACACCCAGGAAAGAAGCTGTAAATATAGAAACAGGTACAGCTGCGGACTGACAAAATATTTTCGCAAAAAATCACAAATTTGTCCGGGGAATCTCCGGGAAAAAATTGTAGATTTGTTCAAACTGTACTATAATGAACCTGTATAAGCTGAAGAAATTTGTAGGCGGTGTTCCGCAGAAAGGCTGCTTTGTGAAAACATATTTATTGGCGTTGACCATTTCGTTGATTTTAAGCTGGCTGCTTACTCCTTTTGTAAAGAAACTGGCATTCCGCGTAGGGGCGGTGGACCGTCCCAATGCCCGTAAGGTGCACCACCGGATTATGCCGAGAATGGGCGGCCTGGCCATTTTTATCGGCTTTATGGCGGCGGCGCTGACCTGTATGGAACTCACCCGGGACGTGGTGGGCATCCTGCTGGGCGGCACGGTGATTGCTCTTGTGGGCATCTTGGATGATATGTTCCAGCTGGCCGCCAAAGTTAAGCTCCTGGGGCAGATTGTGGCAGCTCTGGTACCGGTATTTTTCGGGGTCCGGATTGAATGGCTGAACAATCCTTGGGGTGGTTATTTTTATTTGAACTACTTATCCATACCGTTTACGGTATTTTGGATTGTCAGCTTCACCAATGTGGTGAACCTGATTGATGGCCTGGACGGTCTGGCAGCCGGCGTTTCCGCCATTGCCTCCGTTACGGTAATCATGGTTGCCCTGCAGCAGGGAATGTATCCGGTGGCTGTTCTTACGGCGGCCCTGGCCGGCGGCATCATCGGCTTTATCCGGTACAATTTCAACCCGGCCACCATTTTCATGGGGGATACCGGGAGCCTGTTTTTGGGCTATATGCTGGCGGCCATTTCCATTTTTGGTGCGGTAAAGAGCGCGGCTACGGTTGCCCTTCTGGTACCGGCCATTGCTTTGGGCCTGCCCATTATGGACACGGCCTTTGCCATTGTCCGCCGCTACAAAAATGGCCATCCCATTTTCAGCCCGGACAAGGGTCATATCCACCATCGCCTGCTGGCCATGGGCTTTAGCCAGCGGCAGGCTGTAATCTTTATGTATTTGATCAGCGCCGGCCTGTGCCTGACGGCTGTGCTGCTGACGGAAATGGAAGGGATGTATGCCGTGGGCCTGCTGGTATTCCTGCTGGCAGTGATTTTCATCGGCGCAAAGAAAATAGGTATCTTACAGGATAGATCTTGATATAAGGGGCGCGAGTGTTATGAACAAATTGAAAGTCATGATGATTTTCGGTACACGGCCGGAAGCTATTAAAATGTGTCCGCTGGTACTGGAAATGAAGAAGTATCCGGATTATTTGGAACCCATTGTAGCCGTTACGGCCCAGCATCGGGAAATGCTGGATCAGGTGCTGCAGCTGTTCCAGATCAAGCCGGACTATGATCTGAATATCATGACGGCCGGACAGACTTTGTACGACGTAACGGACAAAGCCCTGATGGGCCTGAAGGCTGTGCTGGAAGAAGCCAAACCGGACCTGGTACTGGTCCATGGGGATACCACCACCACCTTTGTGGGGGCGCTGGCTTCCTTCTATAAGCAGATTCCCGTGGGCCACGTGGAAGCGGGCCTGCGCACCGGCGACAAATATTCTCCTTTCCCGGAGGAAATGAACCGGAAGCTCACCGGCGCCATTGCCGACTACCACTTTGCTCCTACGGAAACCGCCAAGAGCAACCTGTTAAAGGAAAACATCAGCCCGGAAGGCATCTACGTTACCGGCAACACGGTTATTGATGCCTTAAAGACCACGGTGCGTCCTGGCTTTGATCTCCATAATCCTAAACTGGAGGAGGCCATCCGCAGCGACCATAAGCTGATTCTGATGACCACCCACCGCCGGGAGAACCTGGGTGCTCCCATGCGCCATGTGTACACGGCCCTGAAGGAAGTACTGAAGGACCACCCGGAAGCGGAAGCCATTTTCCCCATGCATAAGAATCCCAAGGTGCGGGAAGTGGCCGAACAGGTCCTGGGCAAAATGGACCGGGTACACCTGATTGAGCCCATGGACTATGAACCCTTTGTAAACCTGATGGCCGAGGTGGACATTGTTCTCACCGATTCCGGCGGCATTCAGGAAGAAGCCCCGGCACTGGGCAAACCTGTGCTGGTGCTACGCAATACCACTGAACGGCCGGAAGCCGTTACAGCCGGTACCGTAAAACTCATCGGCACCGGGAAGGAAGATGTATATGCGGCTACCAGCCGCCTGTTGGGAGATCCCAAATACTACAAACAAATGTCTGAAGCAGTCAATCCCTATGGGGACGGCAAAGCCTCCCAGCGGATTGTTTCCTTCCTGCTTCACACCCATGGATATCCGGTGGAACTGATGCCGGAGTTTACCACGGAGAAAAAATAAGCTGGTGAAGGATGGTCACGAAACAATTGGGTACTTTTGAACCCCAGGGCATTAGCCCTGCCGCTCAAAAAAATCTGAATTTACAGTTGAGACAGATTATGATCCGCCAGGGCCTGCTGGCTCTAGTGGCAATCCTGGCGGGTGCTTTGGTCTGGCACACCATAGCCGGTGCCCTGTGGGGCGCTCTGGCCGGCTTGGGAGACAGCGGTCTGGTCCTTTGGGGCATTGCCCGGGGTATGCGGAAAACGCCGGAGCGGGCTGCCGCGTATATGCGGCGTATGATGTTTACCCGCCTGGCTTATCTGCTGTTCCTGACGCTGCTGTCCCTGAAGCTCCAGGGTCAAACGGCGCTGGTGCTGCTGGGCTTTGTCTTTTTCAACGTTACCCTGTTGGTTCACATGGCCGTCTGCCATATAGAAATCTACAAAACAAAAAGGAAGTGATTGCGGTATGGGAATTGCAGAAGCTGCAAGTTCGGGAGTCATCGAGTACGGGACTACCGAAGTGCTGCCCGGCATTACACTGAACATGCAGACGCTCTACATGTCCTGGCTTACCATGTTTATTGTGGCAGCAATTGTTTTTGCAGCCACGCGGCGGGTACAAATGATACCCTATGGGATTCAGAACCTGGTAGAGATGTTTATTGAATGGCTGGATAAATTGATGGATGCCAACCTGGGAATCGAGGGACGACGGATTTCAACCCCGTTTGTGATTACCTTGTTCCTGTACATCTTTATTGGCAACGAATTGGGCATGATGCCTTCCATTTTTGTGCATCTGACCTCTCCCACCAACGATATCAACGTGGCTTTGGGCTTGTCTCTGACAGTTGCCGTGGCAACGTATATTATTGGTATCATCCAGCAGGGGCCGAAGTATTTCAAGCATTTGGTTTCCCCCTTTGCCTTGATGCTTCCCCTGAATTTGATCGAGGAATTGTCCAAACCGCTGACCATGGCCCTTCGTTTGTTTGGCAACATTCTTGCCGGTGAAATTTTGCTGGTAGTGCTTTACAAGCTGGTTCCCTGGGTTGTGCCCAACCTGTGGATTGGGTTCAGCTTGATCATCGGGTTCCTGCAGGCTTTCATCTTCACCATGCTGACGGTGATTGCCCTGGCGCCTATCTTTAAACAAGTGCATCACGAAAAAGAAAAATAAAAATTTTGCTGGAAAGGGTGTATAAACATGATTGACAACAACACGCTTATTATCGTAGCTTCCATTCTGGGAGCAGCTTTGATTGGGGTAGGTGCTTCCCTGGCAGCTAGCCGCGGGGACTCTACGGTAGCTTCCAAGGCTTTGGAATGCATGGCTCGTCAGCCGGAACAGGCCGGCAGCTTCCAGGTAAACATGCTGATTGGTATCGGCCTGGTTGAATCCATTCCTATCATTGCTTCCGTTATTGCCATTGTGCTGATTTTTGCCAATCCTTTTGTCCATTAATGGGCCGTTTTGAACCCCATAGGGAGAAAGGAAGTGTCGGTAAAGAATGGTAAGTATTAACTATACATTGATTGCGCAGATTGTGAACTTCATCATCCTCCTGTGGATTTTGGCCAAGTTTGCCTACAAACCGCTGCTGAAAACCATGGATGACCGCCGGACCAAAATCGTCAAGGATATGGACTCGGCAGAACAATCCCGGCAGCAGGCAGAACAACTGAAGGAAACCTATGCCAACCAGCTGAAGGAAGCCAAACAGCAGGCCAACGCCATTGTGGCCCAGGCCAATACCATGGCCCAGCAGCTCCATGACGAAGCCCTGGCAGCTGCCCAGAAGGAGCGGGAAGAACTCCTGGCTACCGGCCGGGAAACCGTGGAACTGGAAAAGAAAAAGGCCCTTCTGGATGTGCGGGAACAGATTATTGCGCTGAGCACGGAAATTGCCGGCCGGGTACTGGAGCAGAAACTGAATTCTGCCGAAGACCAGGCTCTCATCGCCAAAGTAACCGATGAGACAATGGCAGAGCAAAAGAAATAACAAAAGTCCCTGTAAAAAGGAACTGTGGAGGCAGTAAAACCTATGAACAGTGAAAATAAGGCAGCTCTGTGGAAACAGATCCTGGATCGCGTGACCCTCACTGACGATGACAAGGCTCTGTTTGAGAGGCAATCCATCCTGCCGCTCACAGTCAGTACGGCACAGCCTTTGTCGGCTGAGGAAGTGAAGCTGCTCCAAAGCCTGCTGGCCGAGAAGTTTGGCAAGCCGGTGATTTTGGACAGCCAAAAGGTGGATCCCAAGCTGGTAGGTGGTGTGCTGGTGCAGTATGGCGACCATATTTTTGACGCCAGCATGAAGCGGCAGCTGGAAAAGATGGACAACATCATGAAGGCCATCCACCTGAGCAACCAGGATTTGGATGCGTCCCAAAGCATAACGGATTCCCTGGCCAAAGGGGTCCAAGAGTATCAAGATAAGGTTGACCTGGAAGAAATTGGCGTGGTCGAAAAGGTGGGCGACGGTATTTGTACCGCCAGCGGCCTGGGCGGCGCCATGAGCGGCGAATTGGTAGCCCTCCGGGACGGCGTTTACGGCATGGTCCAGAACCTGCGGGAAAAAGAAGTAGGTATCGTGCTTTTGGGCGGCGCCGATAAGATTAAAGAAGGCGACATTGTGCGCCGGACCGGCGAAGTTATGGAAATCCCTGTGGGTTCCGAAATGCTGGGCCGGATCATTGACCCGCTGGGCCAGCCCCTGGACGGCAAGGGTGCCATCAAAACCACCGCGTTCCATGCCATTGAATCTCCCGCTCCGGGCATTGCCGCCCGGCAGCCTGTAGACGTACCGCTGCAGACCGGCCTCAAGGCCGTGGATGCCCTGGTACCTATTGGCCGGGGGCAGAGAGAACTGATTATCGGGGACAGAGGTACCGGCAAGACGGCCATCGCCATCGATACCATCCTGAACCAGAAGGATCAGAACGTTATCTGCATTTATGTGGCCATTGGCCAGAAAGCATCTTCTGTGGCCCGGCTGGCCCATACCTTTGAAAAGTACGGGGCTGCCGGCTACACCCTGATTGTGGCGGCTACCGCTGCTGATACGGCACCTATGCAGTATCTGGCACCCTATGCCGGTGCCGCAGTAGGGGAATATTTCATGGACCAGGGCAAGGATGTGCTGATTGTCTATGATGACCTGAGCAAGCACGCAGTGGCCTACCGTGCCATGAGTCTGCTGCTGCGCCGTCCCCCCGGACGTGAAGCCTACCCTGGCGATGTATTCTACCTGCACTCCCGGCTTTTGGAACGGGCCTGCCGGAGAAATGCCCGCCACGGCGGCGGCTCCATGACGGCTCTGCCCATTATTGAGACCCAGGCCGGGGACGTCAGCGGATATATTCCCACCAACGTAATTTCCATTACCGACGGCCAGATTTATCTGGAAACCGACCTGTTCAACTCCGGTGTCCGTCCGGCTATCAACGCCGGCCTGTCCGTATCCCGGGTAGGCGGCGCAGCCCAGACCAAAGCCATGAAATCCGTGGCCGGTACCCTGCGGCTGGCTCTGGCCCAGTATCGGGAACTGGCCGCTTTTGCCCAGTTCGGTTCCGATTTGGACAAAGCCACCAAGGCCCAGTTGGACAGAGGCGCCCGGGTAACGGAAATGCTCAAGCAGGGCCAGTACCATCCCATGAGCATGGCCCAGCAGGTTATTTCCCTGTATGCCGTAAACAACGGCTTCCTGGACGAAGTGCCTCTGGAAGATGTGACCCGGTATGAACATGAAATGCTGACCTATATGGAAAGCCATTGCGCCATTATCCTGACCCGGCTGACCAAGGAACAGAAAATGGCCGATGACCTGAAGCAGCAGCTGGAAGAAGCCCTGGACGAATTCGGCAAGCTGTTTGCACCTTCCAATCCGGACGCTGTACCCAGCGCTGCTGCCCCTGAAAGAGGGTGAGCCCAGTGGCAAACACCAGCGGCATTAGAGCCCATATGAAAACCGTGGGCAGTATCAGCAAGATTACCGGCGCCATGCAGATGGTGGCGTCGGCCCGGATGCACCAGGCCCAGCAGCGGGCCAATGCCAGCCTGCCGTACGCAGATAAGCTGCGCGGCCTGCTGCAGCTGGCCCTTAGTGACCCGTCCGTGATGGCGCACCTGGACTATTCCCAGAACCCGCTTTTGGAAAAACGTCCGGTGTACAAAACGGCCTACATCATTATGGGGTCCGACAAGGGCCTGGCCGGTCCATTTAACAACAACATCGTCAAGTTTACCGGCGTAGAGCTCCGGGGCAAGGAAGATTCCCCCCTGCTTACCGTGGGCAAGCAGATGCAGATTGGCCTGAACCATTGGGGCTACAGCATCGCCAAAAGCTGGAACGGTTTCTCCGAAAAGCCCACCTTTGAGGCGGCGGAAGAAATCGCCGACTACGCGGAGGCCATGTTTACCCATGGGGAAGTGGATGAGGTGAACATCATCTACACCTACTTCAAATCCGCCATGGTGCAGCTGCCCCGGACCATTCCTCTCCTGCCCCTGCAGCCCAAGGCTGGGGACAAGGCAGAAGAGGATGCCGTAAAAGTATGGGATACCCAGGACCAGAGCGATTTTACCACCCTGCTCTTTGAGCCGGAACCGGCACAAATGCTGTCCTACCTGGCCCATTACTATATGCGCAGCCAGATCTTTACGGCACTGATCCAAAGCTCCGCCTGTGAGCTGGCCGCCCGGATGACGGCCATGACCACCGCAACGGACAACGCAGAAACCCTGTTGGGCAAGCTGCAGGTCTACTACCAGAAGGTCAGACAGGCCAGCATTACCACCGAAATCAACGAAATTGTCGGTGGTGCAGAAGCTTTGAAATAAGGGAGGCACCATCGTGTCTGAAAAAAATAAGAATGCAATTGACGCGGCAGTGGCCAAACTTTCCGCCAAGACCAGAGGTCATGTGGGGAAAGTGGTCCAGGTCATGGGTCCTGTAGTGGATATCCGTTTCCCGGACAAGGAACTGCCTGCCATCTATAATGCCATCACCATTGATGCCCAGGCGTCTAAAGACGTCCATGTCAAGCTCACCGCAGAAGTGGTGCAGCATATTGGCAACGATGTGGTCCGTGCCGTAGCCATGAGCTCTACCGACGGCCTGACCCGGAACATGGATGCCCTGGATACCGGCAAGCCCATTACCGTTCCTGTAGGCAAGGGCTGCCTGGGCCGGGTTTTCAACGTGCTGGGGGAAACCGTGGACGACGATCCCACCCCGGTGGACGCTGCCGACTACTGGCCCATTCACCGGCCGGCTCCCAGTCTGGCTGACCAGGCTACAGAAACGAAAATCATGGAAACCGGCATCAAGGTCGTGGACCTGATTGCCCCCTATTCCCTGGGCGGCAAGATTGGTCTGTTCGGCGGCGCCGGCGTAGGCAAGACCGTGCTGATTATGGAACTGATCCATAACATCGCCACTAACCACGGGGGTTTTTCCGTGTTCTCCGGCGTAGGGGAACGTACCCGGGAAGGCAACGACCTGTGGGGCGAAATGAAGGAATCCGGGGTTATCGACAAGACGGCCCTGGTGTACGGCCAGATGAACGAACCCCCGGGAGCCCGTATGAGAGTAGGGCTGACGGGACTGACCATGGCCGAATATTTCCGGGATGTAGGCGGCCAGGATGTGCTGCTGTTCATCGACAATATTTTCCGGTTTATCCAGGCCGGTTCTGAAGTATCCGCCCTGCTGGGACGTATGCCTTCTGCTGTAGGCTATCAGCCCACCCTGGCCAACGAAATCGGCGGCCTGGAAGAGCGGATTACCTCCACCCGCACCGGTTCCATTACCTCCGTGCAGGCCGTTTACGTACCTGCCGATGACCTGACGGACCCGGCGCCGGCAGCAACCTTTGCCCACTTGGATGCAACTACGGTACTGTCCCGTGAAATCGTGGAATTGGGCATTTACCCGGCCGTGGATCCTTTGGCTTCCACCAGCCGGATTTTGGACCCCCTGGTGATTGGCCAGGAGCACTACCAGGTAGCCCGGGGCGTGCAGAAAATCCTCCAGCGCTACAAGGAGCTCCAGGATATCATCGCCATTCTGGGTATGGAAGAACTGAACGAGGCTGATAAGCTCACCGTGTCCCGGGCCAGAAAGGTCCAGCGGTTCCTGAGCCAGCCCTTCTTCGTGGCAGAACAGTTTACCGGCCAGCCCGGCAAGTACGTTTCCTTACAGGATACCATCAAAGGTTTTAAGGAAATCCTGGAAGGCAAGCATGACGACCTGCCGGAAAGCGCTTTCTACATGGTAGGCAGCATTGACGAGGCTGTGGCCAAGGGCAAGAAAATGAAGGGCGAATGATATGGCCAAGTTAATGAAATTGGAAGTCCTGACTCCGGATAAATTATTGGTCCGTAGAGAGGATATTTCCTATGTGTTGTTGAATACAGTCAACGGCGGCATCGGCGTTTTGGCCAACCATGGTCCGCTGATTGCCGTTTTGGGAGAGGGGACGCTGAAACTCCAGGACGCCCACAGCCAGGTGATCCTGGTGTACGTGGAAGGTGGTTTCGCCGAGGTCAAGGATAACGTGGTTACCATCCTGACGCCTCGGGCCCAGTATGCGGAAAACATCGATGTGGCCCATTATCAGGCGGTCCAGGCAGAAGCCCAGGCCCGTTTGGACCACCCGGATGCCCTGACCGATATTGAACAGACGGAAAAAATCTTGCGGCGGGCTGAGGCCCGGCTGAAGACGGCTTCTCTCATTGGCAAAGTGAAGCCCTATCCCATTAGCGAGTAACACAGATGTAAGCTCATTTGCAGACGGATGCGGCAGGCAGGAGAGGGGGAGCCGCCATGGACTTCATCAGTAAAATGGCTGCCAGTAAAATGGGGCAGCTGCGGTTGGAATTGGTTGAACTCAATGAAAGATTGGCTGCAGCCAGTACGGACGAGCAGAAAAAGAAACTACGCAAGACCATTCAGGAAAAAGAAGTGTATTACAATATTTTGGCTGACCGCCTGCGGATGCATACATCACGTTTTTAAAACGGGAGCTGTGGAACAAAAGGCTTTTCCTTTTGTCCACGGCTCTTGTTTTTTTAGGGTGTTCCTGCCATTTGTTTCCGCAAACAGGTACAGGTATGGTATAATAGTTTAGTTACAAAATTAGCGAGCGAAAAGTGGCCAGCAGTACCGTAGACATTCGAGGTGGGAGGTGCCGTACGGATTGCACAATTTTATCATTTTATTGATTACTGTCCTGCTCACGTGGTTTGTTTATGTGGATAGCCACAGACTGCCCATGAAGCACCGGAACTTTTGGATTATCGGCACCTTTTTAATGGCGCCGTTGGTATTTTTGGTGTATTTGATCCGCCGGGCACAGGTGAAGCATCATCAGGCCCTGTCCAAGCGGCAGCAGCGGGAAGCTGCGGCCCGGGAACGGTCCCGGCAGAGAAAGCAGCGGGCGGACCAGGCCCGGGCTTTGTGGAAGGAAAGACACCGTCAGCAGCTGGAAGCGCATCCTGAACTGGAAGCCCAGCGGAAGGCGGAGACTTATAAAGAACAGCATGAAATGCGATTACGCCTGGATGAACAATTGAGCACGCAGCAAGCGCGGCATGCCAAACAGATGGGCCTCAATAGCAAGTGATTTCAAGTAAGAGATGTAAGAAAGGTGTGGAACAAGGCGTGGAGAAATTGGTTGTAAGAGGTGGGCATCGTTTAGAGGGAACGGTGCGGGTCAGCGGGGCAAAAAATGCCGTGCTGCCGATTATTGCGGCATCAGTTTTGGGTACGGAAGGAAGTACCATTTTGGAAGTGCCGGAACTGGAAGACGTAGCCACCATTTGTAAAGTATTGGAATGTCTGGGTATGAAGGTTACCCATCCCCAGCCTCATGCACTAAAGATTGACAGCCGGACGATTACCAGCTGGGAAGCTCCCTATGAACTGGTAAGCACCATGCGGGCCTCCTTCCTGGTGATGGGTTCCCTGCTGGCCCGGGTAGGCCGGGCAAAGATTTCCCAGCCCGGGGGCTGTGCCATTGGCACCCGTCCCATTGACATCCATCTGAAGGGCTTTGAAGCCCTAGGTGCAAAAATTGAGCAGGGCCATGGCTATATTGAAGCTACGGCGCCCAACGGTCTGGTGGGCACCACCATTTATCTGGATTTTCCCAGCGTAGGCGCTACGGAAAACCTGATGATGGCGGCTTCCATGGCCAAAGGCACCACCATCATTGAAAACGCTGCCCAGGAACCGGAAATCGTGGACCTGGCCAACTACATCAATGTGATGGGGGGCAAGGTCCGGGGAGCCGGTACCACTGCCATCCGCATTGACGGGGTGGAAAGCATGAAGGGCGGGGAACACACGGTAATTCCCGACCGGATTGAAGCAGGTACCTTTATGGTGGCCGGCGCCATGACCCAAGGGGATATCAAGGTAGAAAATGTTCTGTGTGAACATCTGAAGCCCCTGATTGCCAAACTCCGGGAAGCAGGAGCCATTGTAGAAGAAGGCATCAACGATGTCCATGTGGTGGGCCCTAAGGAATTGCAGCCCATCACCATCAAAACCCTGCCCTATCCGGGCTTTCCTACGGATATGCAGGCTCAGGTAATGGCCATGATGTGCATTGCCAAGGGCCAGAGCTCCGTTCTGGAAACAGTATTTGAAAATCGCTTCATGCACGTAGATGAACTGCTGCGCATGGGTGCCAATATCAAAACCAGCGGCGGCCGGGCTGCCCTGGTAGAAGGCGTTCCCAAGCTGTATGGCTGCCAGGTGCGGGCTACCGACCTGCGGGCCGGGGCTGCCATGGTGCTGGCCGGACTGGTGGCCGATGGAGTCACCGAAGTGACGGATATCCATCACATTGACCGGGGCTACGAAAACCTGGTAGAAAAGCTGACCAAGCTGGGAGCCGATATCAAGCGGACAAAGTAAGGTGGAAGTATGAGAAAACGGATGGAGAGAAGTTTCTTTTCCCGTCTTTTGCATCAGACAGACGTGGGGATTGATCTGGGGACCTACCATATCCGGGTATACATGAAAAACCGGGGCATTGTCCTAAGGGAACCCTCCGTGGTTGCCTTTGATGACAGGCAGGGAAAAGCCGTGGCCATTGGGGCCAAGGCAGCCGCTATGGCTGACAAGGACTCTCCCCATATCCGGGTAATCCGGCCCTTGGTAAACGGGGTCATTGCCGAGTTTGACGGGGCCCAGGCTCTTTTGGAGGCGGCCCTGACCCGGGTGGTGGGACGGAATTTGTTCTTCAAGCCCCGGGTAATGCTGTGCGTGCCTACGGACGCCACCGGCGTGGAACGCCGGGCGGTCACGGAGGCTGCCATGCAGGCCGGTGCGTCCAAGGCCTATCTGCTGGAGGAGCCGTTAGCGGCGGCTCTGGGGGCGGGCCTTGCGGTACAGAAACCCCTGGGCTGCCTGGTGGTGACCCTTGGGGCGGAAACCACGGAAGCTGCGGTGCTCAGTATGGGGCAGCTGGTCAGCTCCGCTTCCCTGCGGCTGGGAGGGCAGGCCTTTAACCAAAGCCTGTCCCGATATATGAAAAACCACCTGAATATCCAGGTGGAGGATGCTTTGACGGAAGAAATCAAATTGGAAATTGGCACGGTGAATCCGGCTGCGGCCCGGGGCAATCTCATTGTCAAAGGCCGGGACATGATTACCGGCCTTCCCACCAGCCTGCGGCTGGACTCCCGGGATACGGCCCGGGGCATGCAGGAAGCCCTGGAAATGGTGCTGTCCTGTATCCATCGGGCGCTGGAAAAAATCCCGCCAGAACTGGCGGCGGATGTTCTGGCCCAGGGTATGGTCCTTACCGGCGGAGGCGCCCAGCTGGACGGCCTGGCACAGGTGCTGGGCGAGCAGCTGCGGATGCCCGTCCGGGTGACAGAACGGCCGGAGGACTGTGTGGCCATTGGAACAGGCCGGGCTTTGGACGAAGGACTTACCTTTCAGGAATAATGAAAACAATTTTGGGGTGCTGCTGCGGCAGCACCTTTTGTCTTAGGAGGCATACAAGTGAAGAAACGGTACACCAAATGGATGGGGCGGCTGCTTTTGGCCGGCCTTCTGCTGGGTGCGCCCTTGGGCGCCCAGGCAGCGGATATTGAGGCCATGCGGGGCGGGGTTACCCCCAAGCGGGCCCGAATCGTGCTGAGCCTGGACAAAACGGTAAAATACACGGCCCGCACCTCGGGCCGGCAGCTGATTATAGATTTCAAGGGGGATACAGAGCGGACCCAGATGGTACGGCTCCGGGATCCCCGGGTGAAACGGGCCACGCTTTCCCCCAAGGGAAAGGATAGCCAGCTGGTCATTGAGTTCCGGCAGCCGGTACCGGAGTATAAGATTTTTGCTTTAGGACGGCCCAAACGACTGGTGATTGATTTTCCCCGGGCTCCCGGGGACGAGAACCCTGCTGCGGCCAACTGGTCCAGCTCTTCCCAGTGGCTGGGCAAGGGCCTGACCTACAAGCAGAGCACCGTAAATCTGGGAGCGGGGAATGTGCGTACCTATGTACTGACCATGACGCCTAACAGCGAATTTAAGCTGGACTTTATTCCGGGCTACGGAAAAACCATCCAAAAGGGTACCCTGTCCATGATTGCCCGCCGTTCCGGGGCAGTAAGCCTGGTGAACGCCTCCTATTTTGACAGTGATATCTGGGTGGTGGGAAACCTGAAAATCCAGAACAAATGGTTGGCTTCGGAAACTACGCCTAGAACGGGTCTGGTGATTGACGCCAAGGGACAGCCTTCCATTGAAACGGGACTGGCCTACCAGGGTGTGGTGAAGGACCAGGAAGGGAACAGTATGCCCATCAGTGCGGTGAACCGGATGCGGCTGTCCAATGAACTGATTTTGTTTAACGATGGCTACGATACGGCCACGGATACCAATTCCTACGGTACCGAGGTGCAGCTCAACGGCAACAGCCGGGTAACGGCCATCAGCTCCCGGGGGGATATGCCGCTTACTGCCGGCTACAGCGTCCTGTCCGGAAACGGCCAGGGGGCCCGGTTCCTTAACGGTCTGCGCCGAGGGGAGCAGCTTACCGTAACCCAAAGCCTGGGGAACGCCCGGGCAGATGAAGCCCCTTCGGTGGGCTCTGCAGGGCCGCTTTTGGTGTGGGACGGGCTGGTGGAAGTAACCGCTGCCCAGGAGGAGATTGCCCCCGATATTGCCCAAGGACGGGCGCCCCGGACGGGCGTGGGCATCAAAAAGGACGGCACGGTGCTGGTAGTGGTGGCGGACGGCCGTTCCGACGTCAGCGCCGGCATGAGCCTGACGGAATTTGCCCGCTATTTTGTGAGCCTGGGGGCCGACCGGGCCATGAATTTTGACGGCGGCGGCTCCAGTGAAATGGTGGTCAATGGCAAGGTGATGAATGATCCTTCCGATGGGGAAGAACGGCCGGTTCGGGTGGCGTTGGGCTTCTTCCGGAAGTGACACTTCTTGCATAAGAATGGCCATTCGGTATATAATACTGGTACACTATAGAGAAACGAGGTGCTGATCATGTTGAATAAATTCATGAAAAGCAAGAAGATATGGGCGGCAGCCTTGATGATCGCCCTCCTGGCCTTTGGCATTGCCCAGGCCGCCGGCGGACGGCCCCAGAAAAGCAGCCTGTCCGGTCAGGTGGTGAGTACGGTGAACGTAGGCGCCCAGGTAACGGAAGGGGCGGTACTGGTTACCGTAAAGACTTTGGCAGGGACGGCACCCGCCGCCAGAGCCAATTGCAGCGGAAAGGTTGTTTCGGTAAGTGTAGCCCCCGGCGGACAAGTTTCGGCGGACCAAGTGGTTGCTGAAATCGAACCGTAAGACTTAGCGAAAAAGACCGACGCTTCGGCGCCGGTCTTTACCTGTATGGAGGGCATATGCACGTTTTGAACTGGAAGCGCATCTTGATTCTGACCCTGACAGGGGTTTTTGCTTTGGCGTCCCTGGTGTGGGCTGCCATTCCTACCATTGCGGTGGAAGAATTGAAACCCGGCATGACGGGCTACGGCAAAACCGTCATTGAAGGTGCCAAAATCGAAACCTTCGATGTGGAGGTGCTGGGGGTCACCGGTACGGAAACCGGCGGCTATAATATCCTGATCAAGGCCTCCGGGCCCCTGCTGCAAAAAAGCGGCGGCATTGCCCAGGGCATGAGCGGCAGTCCGGTGTACATCAACGGACGGCTGGCGGGCGCTGTGGCCTACGGCCAGGCCTTTTCCGACCCCAATTATTGCTTTCTTACCCCCATTGACGAAATGCTCCAGCTGTTTGCCCAGCCGGACCCCCGGCCTTCTGTGTTCCAGTCCGGCCAGCCCAGCCTGGCCAAGGGCACGCCGCTTATGGTCAGCGGCTTTACCACGGACGGGGTCAGCTACCTGAACGAACGGCTGAAGCCTTTTGGGCTGACTTCCTACGCCGTGCCTGCGGGAAATGCGGACCTGGACCAGGTAAAACTGGAGCCGGGCAGTTCCGTGGGGGTCTCCCTGGTACGGGGGGATATGGTGATCGGCGCCATCGGCACGGTAACCTGGACCGACGATGAGGGCCGGGTACTGGCCTTTGGGCACCCCTTCCTGCAGCATGGGGCTTCCGACTATTTTATGACCAATGCCTGGATTTTTGCTTCCGTGCCCAATATCCAGAGTGCCTTTAAGGTGGGCACCCTGGGCAAGACCCTGGGCCGGATCAGCCAGGACCGGTTGGTGGGTGTAGCGGGCCTAGAGGGGCAGAACGCCAACATCATTCCCATGTATGTTTCCGTAACCGACAAGGACCGGGGCGTGCACAAAAGCACCAATGTCCAGCTGGTAACCGATGAGGATCTGGTGCCCTCCCTGGTGGACGGGGTTACCTACAATACGGTGAGCCTGGCCAAGGACAGAAAGGGCGGCGGCACCTCCCGAATCCGCTTTACCATTACGGCCCAGGACGACCAGGACAATCCCATCCAGCTGCGCCGGGAAAATATGTTCTACAGTGCTTCCGATATTGGCAAGCTGACGGATTCCGAGCTGAACATCGCCACCGATATGCTGATGAACAACCGGTTCAACAAGGTGACCATCCAAGATGTCAACGTGGATGTGGAAACCACGGCCAGCTGCGAAGTGGCAGAGCTGGTAGGCGCTTCCATCCCTATGAAGCCAGTGGCTCCCGGAGACGTACTGCCTATTTCCGTAACCTTTAAACCCTACCGGGCAGAAGAAATTACTCGGACCATCAACTTCAAGGTGCCGGATAAGCAGCCCAGCGGGCCCATGACCCTGATTGTCCGCAGCGGCAATGCCACCAGCTGGGTGACCCGGGCCATTTCCAGCCAGCAGAAGAAAAATAACAATGACGGAGATCAGCTGGTGACCGAGGATAATCCCATGACCCAGCAGCCTCAGCGGAAACTGAAGGACTTTATTGATGAATTCAATACCATGGATGCCAACAACGAAGTAAT
Organism: Acidaminococcus sp. AM05-11; assembly: GCF_003472805.1. Classification (NCBI taxonomy): domain Bacteria; kingdom Bacillati; phylum Bacillota; class Negativicutes; order Acidaminococcales; family Acidaminococcaceae; genus Acidaminococcus; species Acidaminococcus sp. AM05-11. The sequence continues at coordinate 51,637 of NZ_QRMX01000006.1, forward strand.
TGTGGACCTGATGCCCAGCTATGGCCCTTCCAGCCGGAAGAACCAGCAGCAGGAAATGGGGCTGACCAGTTCCTCCCTCAGCGGCATTCTGCGGGGCAGCAAGTACAAGCAGAAATTCCCCATGGACTTTATCATCAGTGGGGAAGCCACTATTACGGCCCGGGTAAAGGGCAAATAACAAAACCGCAGCGGCGGATATTTCCTGTCCCTGGATGGGAGAATCCGCCCTGTTTTTGGCCAAGAACTGACTGTACAGTCAGCTCTTGAAGGGGGAAAATCCCTGCTGTGGTGCGGCTGAGAAGCCGTACAGAAAAAAACTTGTTTCTGTTTTCCTTTTTTGCCCTGAATGGGTTATAATATTCTGTATATCAATTGACAAGCTGTAACAGTGTTAAGGAGAATTTTATGGGGATACAACAACTTTGCCGCTGGGTGGGCCGGAAAATGCTGGATCTGTGTGCCCGCACCGGCCGCGTAGTGAATTTGTTTCTGGAGACCTGCGCCCTGGTGCGCCAGGCGGACCCCAAGGAAGTGGTGCGCCAAATGGGCAAACTGGGGGCGGACTCCCTGCCCATTGTGGGGATGACCATTTTGTGTACGGGCATGGTCATGTCGGTTCAGACAGCCAAGGAATTTGTCCGCTTTGGGGCGGCTGACTCCGTAGGCGGCATTGTGGCCATTGCCATGGGCCGGGAACTGGCCCCCATCCTGACCGGGGTGGTAGTGGCTGGCCGGATCGGCGCTGCCATTGCCGCTGAAATCGGCACCATGAAGGTGACCGAGCAGATTGATGCCCTGCGGGTGATGGCCGTAAGTCCGGTCCAGTATCTGGTGGCCCCCCGTTTTATTGCCATTATCCTGATGATGCCCATCCTGGTGGTCTATTCCAACCTGGTAGGGGATTTCGGGGGCTGGTTTGTGGCAGAAAATTATGCGGACATCAGCACCCAGATGTTCCTGGATTCCATCCAGGGCTTCATTGAGCCCTGGGATATTATCGGCGGGCTGATCAAGAGCACCTTTTTTGGTGCCATCATTGCCATCATCGGCTGCCACAAGGGCCTGACGGCCAAGCAGGGCGCCGAAGGCGTAGGGCTTGCTACCACGGCTTCCGTGGTGCTGTCCATTATCCTGATTTTTATCTGCAATTATTTCCTGTCCGTGATTTTGTACGTAAACGGAGGCTGACATGGAACAACCCATCATAGAATTTCAACAAGTGGATATGGCCTTTGGGCCTAAGGTGGTGCTGGACAAAGTCAGCTTTTCCGTGAAAAAGGGCGAAACCCTGGCGGTGATCGGCCCCAGCGGCACCGGCAAAAGTACGGTGCTGAAGCTGCTGATTGGCCTTTTGAAACCCCAGGGGGGGCACGTGGTAATCCAGGGCAAGAACGTGGAAAACTACGACGAGAAGCAGTGGAATGCCCTGCGCCAGCATATGGGCATGGTCTTCCAGTATTCGGCCCTGTTCGACTTTTTGGACGTCAGCGAAAACGTAGCCTTTGGCCTGCGGCAGCACACCAAGCTGAAGGAAGACGCCATTCAGCAGCGGGTCAGTGCCCTTTTGGCCGCAGTGGGTCTTAGCGGCAACGAACATGTGTACCCGGCAGCCCTGTCCGGGGGGATGCAGAAGCGGGTGGGGCTGGCCAGGGCGCTGGCCCTGCAGCCGGATATCATTCTCTATGATGAGCCAACAGCGGGACTGGACCCCATTATGGCCACCAACATCAGCCAGTTGATTTTGGAAGCCAAAAAGCGGCTGGGGATTACCTCCCTTTTGGTTACCCACGACATGGCTTCCGCCTTCTTGTGTGCGGACCGGGTGCTGATGCTCAGCGAAGGCCACATTGTATTTTCCGGTACGGTGTCCGAGGCCAAGCGGACCCAGCAGCCGCTAGTGCGGGCATTTATCCGCAGCGATATTTATGAAGATACCGGTGAAGGGAGCAAATGATGAAAACAGATGAGGTAAAAGTCGGAGCCGTCACCCTGGGCGGCCTGGTGATCCTGGCGCTGATGCTGACCTTTTTGGGAGTATTCAGCTTTGCCGGCAAAACGTATAAACTGAATGTAATTTTTGACGATGTGAATGGCCTGAAGGCAGGCAACGAAGTCCGGTTCGCCGGGGTGCCCGTGGGCAAGGTGGAAGACATTGTGGTGGACGGCTCCAAGGTCAAGGTGGTCATGAAGCTGGACGAGAAGCAGAAAATCCCCCGCAATTCCCAGTTCAGCATCGGCATGGACGGGGTTATGGGCACCAAATTTGTAACCATTGCACCCCCGCAAATCGCTACCGGGCTGAGCTTTAAGGCGGGCGAAACCATTACCGGCCAGCAGTCCAGCGGTATCAGCAAGATGATGGATACCTCCGGCAAGGTACTGGATAAGCTGGAAGTGGTGGTGGATGCCTTCAGCAACGTGTTTGGGGACAAGGACGTGCAGAAATCCATGCGCCAGGGCTTTGTCCAGACCGGGGAAGTGGCCAAGAACCTGAACGACTTCACCCGTTCCCTGGCTGAAATGTCCCAGCAGAACCAGGGAGATATCCACACCATGGTTACCCAGATGCGGGATATGTCCGTGCATATGAACAGCATTATGACCCAGGCGGATGCCAATGGGGCCACCGGCCAAAACGTGGCCGTTATGGCCGCCAATATGGCCGATGCCAGCCGGAAAATCAAACAGACGGCAGAATCCTTGAACAGTGTGGTTTCCGACCCGGAGATGAAGAAAGAGCTCCAGGAAACGGTCCATCACGCCAAGGCCACCTCGGAAAAGGCGGATAAGATTCTGGGCATGGTTTCCGATGCCCAGCTCCAGGCCGATGTCCTGTACGGGGACAAAAAAGGTAAATGGCGCACGGATATGGGCGCCAAACTGCCCCTCAACAAGGATGACTTTGTCTACCTGGGAGTTTCCGATATCGGGGACCGGGACCGCTTGGATTTCCATTACAATAAACGGCTGAACAAATTTATGCTGGGCCGGGCCGGAGTTATAGAAGGGGACTTTGGTGTGGGCATGGATTGGAACCTGAGCCCCAAATTTAAATTGTTCACAGATTTTTACGATTTTGACGATGCCAAACTGAAAGTCGGCGCAGAATGGGCCTTCAGCCCCAATTTATCCCTCTTGGGCGAGAGTCTGGATGTGCTGGACAACGGTTCTGAGACCGCTTATGTGGGCCTTCGGGCACATTTCTAAGCAGATTCTCAATTGACTTTAAAAATCTTACTGTTTATAATAAATAAGGCTGACTAAGTAGTCAGGAAAAACAGGAGGGCATAAACGTGAAGCACTTGCATACAAAGAAATTATTACTGAGTGTGGCTATTATGAGCGCGCTTACTCTACATACTGCGGGCGCAGCGGCTCCGGAGACCGTCAATCTGGATCTGGGCAAAACCGTGCGCATGGCACTGGAAAACAATTCCGATGTGAAGATTTCCGCTGCCGAACTGGATGCGGCCAAGGCCCAGAAGGACCAGGCAGAAGGGGCTCGCTGGGGCACTGTTTCCTTTAACCATTACAGCGGCCGGGGCGGTCAATACCAGACCACTACCGGGCGGCCTCATTTCGCCAATTCCCATACCAACGAAGTGAGCATTTCCGTGCCTATTTATTCCGGTGGTTCCCTGGAAGGCGCCATTGACCAGTCCAAGGAAAACCTGAAATACTACCAATACGGCATGGACAGTTCCTACCAGACCACCCGCTACAACGCATCGAAGGACTACTACGATGTACTCCAGGCCGCCAATACGGTAACCCTGGACAAGGAAACCGTGGACCGGCTCAGCGAGCATTTGAAGAACACCCAGGCCCAATACGCTGTAGGCGTGGTGGCCAAGGCTGACGTACTCCGTTCCCAGGTGGAACTGGTGGACGCCCAGCAGACCCTGACCCAATCCCAGAACAGCTATGAAGTGGCGGTTTCCACCTTGAACAACGAAATTGGCCTGCCCACAGCTACCCGGCTGAACCTGAGCCAGGGCCTGGAATACAAACCCAATGACTATAACCTGGACAACTGCGTAACCTACGCCATGGCCAACCGTCCGGAAATCCACCAGGCAGAAGCTTCCGTGAAAATGGCAGAAGCTGCCGAAAAGATTGCCAACGCTGGCAACCTGCCGAAACTGACCCTGGGGGCTTCCAACGAATGGAGCGATGATAATTTCCCCGGCAGCCACAAGAACAACTGGGCCGTAGGCGCTACGGTGAGCATGAACATCTGGGACTACGGCGTAACCGCCGCCAAGGTACGGGAAGCCAAGGCCAACATCATCAAGGCCCAGGAAAGCTACCGGCAGATTACCGATAATGTGCGCCTGGCCGTACGGACCAGCTACCTGAGCATGCGGGAAGCCGAAAAACGGATCAAGACCACGGAAGTGGCCGTTGCCCAGGCAGAAGAAGATTACCGTATTGCCCAGCTGCGGTACCAGGCCGGTGTGGGGACCAACACGGACGTAATGGATGCTTCCGTTTCCCTGACCACCGCCAAAAACAACTATATCCAGGCTTTGTATGACTACAACACCAATACGGCTCTCCTGGAGCAGTCCATGGGTGTTCCTGTCGAAAACCAATAATCACTTCTGCGCTCTGGACCCTGCGGTCCCAGTGCTGCCGCAGTGGTTTCAGCCTGACTAACGGAATAATATACCACCTGCATGAGCCACAAATTTGTGGACTTTTGCAGGTGGTGTTTTTATTTTCTGGCGGAGTCTGTTATACTTATAGGGTAAACAATGTCTGATTTTTCAGGAGGATGCAGATGCGGGCCAAGAAAACAAAATGGCTGCTCGTCTGTGCTGTGATCCTGCTTGGCGTATATCTGTTTCTGTGGAAACTGATCCTTCCCGCAGGACTGAACCGGGCAATCCCGTTTGTGGAGCAGACTGCTGCCGAATATATCAACGGACAATTGCAAATGAGCACGGTGGAAGTCAGTCCGGACCTGGCCTTTACCGTTAAAGATGTGGAACTGCGTACCACCCAGGGGGACCTGGTGGCCCAGATTCCGGCTCTGAAGCTGGAGCTGAATCCCTTTAAGCTGCTGGGAGGCAGCGGGGCCGTGGGAACCATTACCCATATTACCCTGGAACGGCCCCGGCTGCTCCTGGTCCAAAACGACCAGGAAGAATGGAACGTGGCAGGCTTATTAAAGCCCAGCCAGTCTTCCAGTACGGACTTTAAGGGCAAGGTAGCCATCCGGGATGGGGAACTTTCCGTGCAGATGCCCTATGGACAGTGGACCATGGGCGTGGAGGGCGAAGTGGACCCGGCCCGGAATCCGGTGTTTGGTATTCAGATGGCCCTTACCAAGGAGGACCAGACCATCCAGGTCACCGGCACCATCGATACGGACCGGCACGGCCAGATTACCATGGAAACAGGTCTGCTGCGGCTGGATGATTTCCGCAGCCTGGCGGCTCACCTGCTGCCCCTTACCGGGCTGAAAGGCCAGGTAACGGATACGTCCATTACCTGGACGGGCACTGAGGACGGCAATCATTTGTCCGGGAAGAGTACCCTGGGACAGGTGCAGGCTACCTATACCTATAACGATATCCCCCTGGACCTGACGGCCAGCGGCGATGTAGCTTTTGAAGACCTGAAGCTGACAGCCTCCGACCTGGATGCCACGGTAAACGGCCAGAAAGCCCATCTCCAGGGTTCTGTGGACCTGTCGGATATGGATAATCCCAAGGCCCAGCGCCTGACCGTGCAGGTAAGGCAATTGGATCTGTCCGCCCTGCCGGTGGAAGTGCCGGCCCAGGGCCTTGTAAATGCGGAGATTACCCTGAACGGGGACAAGGATAACCTGCTGGGAGACGGGGTGCTTACCAGTGACGCCCTGACCGTACAGGGCTATACCCTGACCCAGCTCCGGTTGCCCCTGTCCATTCAGGGCCAGAGAATAGAAGTAAACGGTGCGTCCGCAGAAGTGGGCGGCGGCAGGGCGGTGATTCATGCGTCCTACGACTGGAAGGAGCAGAGCGGCATTGGTTCCTTTGAAGCCCAGCAGATTGACCTCAGCAGTTTTGTGCCCCGGGCTGGAAGCCTGGGCCTGAACGGTACCCTGTACGCCCAGGGCAGCTACAACGACGGCACCCTGAAGCTGGAGACCGTAAGCAGTGACCTGGCCCTCCAGTGGAACGAGCTTTCCCTGAACCAGCTGGCGGTGGATGCCCTGATTACCGGCAGCGATGTTGCGGTAACCCGGCTGTCCGGCTATACGGCTGAAGGGGGCGCCCTGGCAGGTACCGGTTCCTATATAGGCGAGGCTCTGAAAGCGGATTTGTACCTTACGGATATTCCTATTACCCCGCTGCTGCGGCTGGCGGGCCAGGAAGGCAGCGGCAAGCTGTCCACCCACCTGACGGCTTCCGGCACTGCGGCCAACCCCTCGGTATTTGGCGCCTTCTCTTTGAAGGACGCAGAACTTATGGGCCTGAAAATCCAGGAAGTCCATGGGGCCCTGAACTGGGCGGACCAGAAATTGTCCTTCCATAAGGTGGAAGCTCTCATGGACCAGGGTACCCATGTGCTGGACGGTTCCCTGGACCTGAAACCGGAAGATCCGGTAGTGGATGCCACCTTGACTACCACCGGCATTCGGCTGGAACCCCTGGCGGCCCTGGCCAAAGCGCCCATTGCCATTACCGGCAACCTGACCAATACCATTACCGTCCAGGGACCCTTGTCCAACCCCAAATTCCACGGCCATGTCCATGCCTACGACGGGTCTGTGAACAAGTTCCTGGTGGATGAAGTGGACGGGGACTATACCTACGACGGCGTGGTCCTGAACTTGCAGAACTTTAAGCTCCAGGCGCTGTCCTGTACTGCTGCCTTTGCAGGGACCGTGACTCGGGACGGGGTGCTGAATCTGGGCCTGGATGCCCGGAACCTCAATCTCCTGCGGCTGCCCTGGTTTAAGGACGAGGTGAGCCTGTCAGGCCTGGTGAACTTCAGCGGCAGCATTACCGGCCGCTACACCAATCCCCAGTTCCAGGGGGTTCTCACCTCTAACTCGGTTTTCATCAATAACGTGGAATTTACCGGCCTTGCCCTGTCCTTCCAAAGCCAGGGCGGCCATGTGAATTCCCTGCAAGGTACCTTCCAGCAAAAGACCGGCGGGGACTATTCCCTGAAGGCCTATTTCGATTTTGACCAGCGGCTGATCCAGTGGACGGCAGATGTGGAGCGGGGCAATGTGCGGAGCCTGCTGCAAATGGGCGGCCTGAATCTGGACATTGACGGCTACCTGTCCGGCCGGATTGAACTGAATCCCAAAGGCCGGGGTACCGGCATGACCATCAAGGGCAAGGTGGAAGACGGCAAGGTCCGGGGCGTACCCTTTAGCGCTGCGGACTTTGATATCTACACCCTCCACGGCAACTGGCAGATTCGCAAGCTTCAGGCCACAGAAGCCCAGGGCGGCATTCTGGCGGCCCAGGGCAATGTGGACCTGCGCAAGAAGACCGTTGACCTGGAACTGGCCACCAACGCCGCCAGCGCCAAATTGTTAACGGTGGCCTTTGCCAATAATCCCCCGGACGTTACCGGCAAAATGAACATCGCCGCCCAGGTAAAGGGCCCGCTGGATAACCCCAAGGGCAACTTCTCCCTGGAACTGGACGGAGGCAGCGTCAACGGCGTGGCCTTTGACAGCCTGTACGGCATGGTTACCCTCCGGGACCAGATGTTCAGCCTGGAACAGTTCCTGATTCAGCGGGATGTGTACAAGGTCAGTGCCTACGGTACCTTCCCCATGGACCTTTTGCGGGCCCCGAAGGACCGGAAGAACCCCCATGCCCAGATGAATCTGGATGTCCATTTGGATAACGGCAACCTGGCCATCCTGCCCACCCTGACCAAATACGTGGATTGGGCGGAAGGCCCTACCAGCGGCAACGTGGCCATTACCGGCACCTTGGAAAACTATGCGGTAAATGGCTCCATCGATATGGATAATGGCACGGTGAAGCTGAAACGCATCAACAGCACCCTGGACAATATGAAATTCCATGCCCAGTTTGCCGGCAACACCATTACCCTGAAGGAATTTTCTACCACCGTGGGCAAGAACGGCAGCATTACCGCGTCCGGCTCCTACCAGCTCCACGATACCTCCGGCAAGCCCTATCAGCTGACGGCTGTGGTCAAGGACGTAGAGCCCGACTCCTCCCTGATTCGGGGGAAAATCAACGGGAACCTGACCGTGGAGCAAAAGAACGCCATGCCCTTTGTGACCGCGGACTTCAAGCTGGAGGAAATCTACCTGGGCATCAGCTCCATTCCGGACCTGTCCGGCGGCGGCTCCAACCTGGGCCTGGATGTGACCGTGGATCTGGGGGACGACCTGCACCTGTACAACGCTTCCTTCTTTGATATCCATGCCAGAGGCAAGATCCACGCCACCGGCACCACGGAAAATCCCTATATGAATGGCAGCAGCATCACGGTGAACAAGGGCAGCACCCTGAAATACCTGGGAACGCCCTTTAGAATCGGCTTTGGGCAGTTGACCTGGCCCATGCCCGGCACCTTTATCCCGGTATTGGATCTCACTGCCTTTACCCGGCTTGGCCAGTACAACATCTTGGCCAAGGCCAGCGGCCCCCTGAGCCTGGATGACCTGCAAATTCATCTGTCCAGTGACCCGCCCCAGAACGAGGATACCCTGAAGCGTTTCCTGACCCTGAAGACGGATAACGCGGACCTGACCAACGCAGATGTCCAGAGCCTGGTAGATGCGGGCTTGCAGCTCACCTATCTGGCCGACGTGGAAGACGCCATTAAGGACGCTTTGGGCCTGGATGAACTGCGGATTTACAGCGGCAACCTTCAGACCGGCATCGGCTTCAGCCTGGATGCCCAGCGGGCCAATGAAACCAACCTCCAGGACCGCCGGGAGTACAACGTGCTGGTAAGCAAGTACTTCGGTAACAAACTGAAGGTGGGCTACACCACCCGGTTTGACGGGGAAGAATACAATACCTTTGCGGAATACTACATTGCCAAGAAGGTAAACCTGAGCTTCTCGGTGAACCAGGATCAGGAACATTGGTATGGCGTACAGTACCATACCCGGTTCTAAAGCCCGGTGTCACACTCAAAAAAAGAAAAATTTACAAAATAGTCCCGGAGAAAACAGCGAGTTCTGTTCTCCGGGACTGGAAATATCTACCGATAAAATGTATAATTAACTGGATATGTAACCTGGGCGTATGGTAGCTATAGATTGCCAAGCACCTATTTAGGGGGTAAGTTATGAAGAATCATGTTAACTGGCGGCAGTTGTCCATTGCAGTTCTGGCTTCACTGGCACTGACCACACCAGCATATGCTGCACAGGAGTCCCATGGCTCCGTCATCGATCTGACCGGCCATAAGACCGTAACCAAAACTGACCAGGAAGTGGGAAAAATTGAAATCGGCACGGCCGAGGAAACTCAGTCCCAACAGCCGGACGCTGGGCAGCAGGCACAGAATTCGCAATCCCAAACGGGCACAACCGATACCCAAAAGGCTGCGGACGAAGATGCACCCCGTTACCGGGAAGTACGCCGCAATGGCGTAACCTACATTGAAAAAGTAGGCAAGGAAAAACTGGAAAAGGAACGGCAGCAGCAGGAAGCGGACCAGGAGCAGGAACAGGCCCGGGCCACCCAGCAAAAGGAAATTGAGGAAGCCCAGAACAAGCAGCTTCCCGGCCGCAGCATCCTGCAGCAGTCCGTATTGTCCGACTACGACATCAACAGCCAGGAAAGCCGCTATGATGCCCTGGCCAAAGCCTCCGACCCGTACGTGGGCCAAACGGTGACCAAGGTAACCTTTACTGGCAACACCCACGAGGACGCTTCCAAGCTCACCGATGTGCTGAAAATGCCCGCCGGCACCAAGTTTACCAAGGAAGCCCTCCAGGACGATGTCCGGGCCATTTACGAAACCGGCTGGTTCTATGATGTGAAGCCGGTGTTCACCAAAGTGCCGGAAGGGGTACAGATTGCGTACCAGGTCCAGGAAAATCCTGTGCTTCAGGACCTGGAAATTGAAGGCAATACAAAAATCTCCACGGGAGATATCAAAAAGGCTCTGAACCTGCCCATCGGCCAGGTATTAAACTCCCGGGACGTAAGTATTGGCGCCCGGAAGGTGGAAAGCCTCTACAGCGAACAGGGCTACATTCTGGCCAAGGTCAGCGATGTGCGGATGCTGGATAACGGCACTCTGATTGTGCAGGTCAGCGAAGGCGTTATTGAAGACTACCGGGTGAAGGGCAACACCAAGACCAAGGATTACGTCATCATCCGGGAAATGCGCATGAAGAAGGGTGAACCCTTCAATGCCAAACTGGCGCGCCGGAGCATGCAGAAGATCTACAACCTGGGCTACTTTGAAGACGTGAACATCCGCCTGAACCCGGGCCAGATGCCCAACACCGTATCCGTGGAAATCTCTGTGGTGGAGACCAGCACCGGTACCTTCGGCATCGGCGCCGGCTACAGTGATGCCGACGGCTTCCTGGGCATGGTCAGCATCGGCGACAAGAACTTCCTGGGCATCGGCGACAGCGTCAACGCCCGTTGGGAATTCGGCGGCGACTCCGAAACCAAGTCCAACTTCGAAGTTTCCTACGTGAAACCCTGGATCGACGACAAGGAAACCACCGCTGGCCTGACGTTCTACAACATGACCAACGAATACATCGATTACAACCGGGACGGCAACGAAATCGCCCGTTACTACAAGAAACGCATTGGCGAAGAATTGTTCTTCAGCCGGGTAACCGATAACGAATTCATCACCAACATGATCACCCTGAAAAACCGGGACGACAAGTACAAGGGCCCGGTGGATGGGTATGACAACCACCAGTACTTCGAAGGCATCGATGATGGCGTAAGCCAGGGCGAATCCGTAGCTGAAGCCAGAAGAAAACGGAACTTCGGCAGCACCCGGAGCATTACCCTGTCCCGGATTCTGGATACCCGTGACAACATCTACGATCCCAGAGAAGGCAAGCGTACGTCCTACTCTGTGGAAGTGGCCAACTTCGGCGGAGACTTCAACTTTGAGAAGTACCAGGCCGACTACCGCTACTACTACCGGATGGGCAAGGATTACGTCTGGGCCCTGAACCTGGGCGCCGGCTACGCCAACGGGGATATGCCCCTGTCCCAGCGCTTTGCGGTGGGCGGCAGCGATATCCTGCGCGGCTACAAGGATGACCAGTTCAAGGGCAACAGCATGCTGAAGGGCTCCCTGGAATTCCGGTATCCCATCATCAAGAAGGTACAGGGCGTGTTCTTCACGGATACGGCGTATGCCTGGAGCAAGGATTACGATGAAACTGATTTCGACCTGAGCGATATGAAGCACTCCATTGGTTTGGGCCTGCGGATCAACTCCCCGTTAGGACCCATCAAACTGGACTACGGCTATCGTTTGGATGGAGATAATAGAGGCGGCCGCTTCCACTTCAGCTTTGGCGGTACGTTCTAACAAATTTGCAGCAATAAGGAAGCAGGGATAGGAAAATGATGGAATTGGCCAATAAGAAAACCGTGAAATTGATTTCACTGGTAATTGCAGCCATTATGGTTGTCGGTGTATTTGTCCTGGCCGTACAGGGTCACCTGGGCGGGGACACGGGCACCTTGAACTCCGCCATTGGCAAGATCAACTACAACCAGGTGATGTCCGCCGTACCCGGCATTGATGATGCCCAGCGGCAGATGCAGCAGGCAATGCAGGACAGCCAAAAGGAGTTTCAGGAAAAGAGTAAGGATATGAGTGATGCCGACAAGCAGAAACTCCAGCAGGAAACCCAGGAAAAGCTCCAAGCCAAGGAGAAGGAACTGGTAGAACCTCTGAAAAAGAAAGCGGATGATGCCATCCTGGCTGTAGGCAAGACCAAAGGCCTGACCGTCATCGTCAACGAAGGCGCAGTGGTGTACGGCGGCGTAGATGTTACCGCCGATGTACAGGCTGAGCTGAAAAAGGGTAAATAATCCCACCCCGAAGATAGGAGGAATGTCTCATGCGCCGGCTGATCGGTCTATTGCTGACAGGGCTTCTGCTTTTGGGCGGCTGTGGCTTTTCCCAGGCAAAACTGCCCTGGGAGCAGGAAAAACCCCGCTTTGCGGTGGTGGACTGGGATAAACTGGTCCAGCAGCATCCCAAGTACAAAGAATGGAAGCATCAGCAGGAAACGCTGGAGACAGCCAAATGGCTGCGGCAGCGGCAGATGGAAAATGGCCGCCAGCAGCTGGAACTCCTGGGGAAAATGAAGAACATCAAGAATCTGGGAGCCGACCAGTTCAAGCGGGCCCAGATTTCTGCCAAAATGGCGGAAAAGCAGTCCCAGGAAAACGACCTGCTCCGAAAAAAGCGGGAAGCCCTGGAGACGGAGGCAGAAGCCCAGGTAAAGCAGGACCGGGAGGCTGTGGAAGAAAAATACCGCATTCCCCTGTTCAACCTGCGACTGAAGCTGGGCAGCATCAAGATGACCGAGGAAGCCCAGAAGGCGGTCCTCCAGGAACAGGATGAACTGCTGGCCAAACGCCAGAAGGATCTGGACGAAGTGAATGCCAAGAAGGAAGCCTGGCTGCAGCAGAAGCTGGGGGCGGACATTGCCGCTTCCCAGGCCCGGCTTCAGGCTTACGCCAAAGAGCTGGCGGACCAGGTAATCCAGGAACAAACCGGTTTCAAACTGGGACCCAAGGGCCTTGCGGCCTCTCCTGGGAAAGAGCAGCTGGACAAGCTGCTGGCCTCCATGGACAAACAGATCCAAAAGCAGAAAAGCGATGAACAGGCACTCAAGGACGATATCGACAGCGACATCCTCAGCGCCATCAAGAAAATCAACCTGACCCGGAAATACACGCTGATTTTCCGGAACCCTCGGGCCAATATCAGCGCCGATGATATTACCGACCAGGTCAGCAGTGAAGTACAAAAAATAGTTCAGTAAGAGGGATGGAAAAATATGAAAAAAATCTTTGTTCTGTGTATGCTCGTTATGGCACTCTTTTCTTTCGGCTGCGGCCGGAACGCCCAATTTGGCGTGGTGGATATGAACAAGGTCCAGCAGGAAAGCCAGGTATTCAAGGATGCAACGGCTGATCTCCAGTCCAAAGGCAAAGCCATGGAAGATGAGCTGAACCAGGAAACCGCCGGCAAGAGCCAGGAAGAAGTCCAGAAGATTGTTCAAGACAAGAGCGCCAAGATGCAGGCTCTTCAGGCAGATGCCCAGAACAAGGTTAAGAGCAGCTTTGACGCCGCTGCTGCAACGGTTGCCAAAGAAAAGAACCTGAGCGCCATTCTGGTTAAGGAAGCCGTGCCTCAGGGCGGGGTGGACGTTACCGACGACATCATCAAAGCCATGAAATAATGCTTTTGTAAGGGCGGACCTGGGTTCGCCCTTTTTCCCGTACCATCACAAAACGAAAGGAAATTGATATGGAAAAAACTTTACAGGAATTGGCTGACGCACTGGAGGGGAAAATTCTGCAGGGAGACCCGCAGCTGGTGATTCAGGGAGTCAATGGGCTGGAAGAAGCCCAGGCCAACCAGATTTCTTTCGCTGTTCCGCCGTATTTGGAAGTAGCAGGCAAATCCCATGCAGGGGCCATTATGATCCCCGCAGGAGCCCAATTTGAAGGTTCTCAGGCCATTATCGCCGTGGAGAATCCCCGGGCCTGCTTTGCCCGGCTGCTGGCCCTGTTCCGGCCCCCTGAAGAAGTGAAGGGCGGCATCAGCCAATACGCCTTCATCCATCCTTCTGCCCGGGTGGGCAAGAATGTGGCCGTACTGCCCTTTGCCTACGTGGCTGAGGATGCGGAAATCGGCGACAACACGGTCATCTACCCCCATGTATACGTAGGGCGGCACGTGAAAATCGGCAGTGACTGCACCCTGTATTCCAACGTTACCGTCCGGGAAAACTGCGTGCTGGGGAATCGGGTAATCCTTCAGGCAGGTGCTGTTATCGGCGGGGACGGCTTCGGCTACATTACCGCTGACGGCAAGCACACCAAGGTCCTCCAAACCGGCAACGTAGTGGTAGGAGACGACGTGGAAATCGGCTGCAACACCTGTATTGACCGGGCTACCGTGGACAGCACGGTCATTGGCAAGGGAACCAAAATCGACAACCTGGTCCATGTGGGCCACAACGATATTATCGGTGAAAACTGTATCCTGGTAGCCCATGTGGGGATTTCCGGCAGCGTCACCGTAGGCAACAACACCACCTTCGGGGGGCAGGCCGCTACCGCCGGCCATTTGAAGATTGGCAGCAACTGCACCTTTGCCGGCCGCACCGGGATTATTTCCGATGTGCCTGACAACGTGATTTGGGCAGGCTTCCCGGCCCAGCCCCACGTGGAATGGCTGCGGGAACAGGCCCAGGTCCGGAAGCTGGGCGACCTGATGAAAAAGGTCCGCCGGCTGGAAAAGACCGTGAAGGAACTGGAAAAGAAATAACGGAAACTGTGATAGGAGGCAAGCATCATGAAAAAACAATTTTGGCTGACCCTTTGTCTGGGGCTGGCGCTTTTGCCCGCTAGTGCCCAGGCCAAAACCCTGACGGATGGTACTTCCGGGATCATCAACGCCCCCAGCGGGTATGTTCGGCTGCCCGGCCATGTATCCGCCGGTTTGGATTGGACCAAGGATGCCAAGACCGTCCGGGGCAACGTAGCCCTGCCTTTAGGCTTGGAAGTGGCTGGCAGCCACGTAAACCCCAAGCACGGGGATACATACAACACCGTCAGCGCCAAGTGGCAGGTTCTCCGGGAAACTCCGGTAACCCCCGCTATCGCCATTGGCGTCCAGGATATCAGCGACCAGAAGGACCGCCGGGGCTATATTGCTGCCAGCAAGGCCCTGCCTGCGGACTTTAAGATTCACGCCGGCATCGGCACGGACCAGTATAAACATGGTTTCGCAGCCCTGGAAAAAGACGTGCACCTTTTGGGCTACAACGTGACCCTGATGGGAGAATACGACGGCAGCCACTTCAACTACGGTGCCGCCGTGCCCGTAACCCGGTTCTTGCAGGCGGAAGTGGGCGTGCGCACCCATCACCTGTACGGGGGCGTCAACCTGACGTTCTAATTATCGTTTGAATGAGGAGGGACCTGGATGGCTGCCTATAAACTCATGCAGTTTATCAGCTGGCTGGTCTGTCACCAGCCCCACTGCCTGAACCGGGCGCTGGCCTGGCTTTTGGGGCACCTGGGCTGGTATGTGGTGCCCAAATGGCGCCGCTATATGGCAAAGGAAAATATCAAGGACTGCCTGGGGGTGGGGGACGCAGAGGCGGAAGCCATCGCCAAGGAAAGCGTTACCCGCTTTGGCCGGATGCTGATTGAGGTGCTGCGGTACCCGCTGCTGACCAAGGACAACTTCCGGAATATTGTCCATTTTGAAGGCCTGGAAAATCTGGAAAAGGCCTATGCGGAAAACAAGGGCATCTGCATGGCTACGGCCCACTATGGAAACTGGGAAATGCTGGGGGCTTCCATGGCCCTTTTGGGTTATCCCATCCTGTCCATTACCCGCAAGCAGAACAACGGGGCCATGGACCGGTTCATCAACGACTACCGGCGCATGGTGGGACAGCACGTGACCTATAACCATGGGGGCAACAGTATGCTGGCCATTGGCCGCTACCTGAAGGAGAAACACCTGGTGGGTATTTTGTACGACCAGGATTCGGCCCACACCGGGGAGCATCTGCTGTTTTTTGGGAAACCTTCCCGGGTTCCCGACGGCGCTGCCCACCTGTCCCGAATCTTTGGGGCGCCCATTGTGCCCCTGTTTATGCATAACAACCCGGACGGGACGCTGACAGCGCGGATATATCCGGCGCTGCATACTCCCAAGACCGCTGACCGGGATGCAGATGTTAGTGGTATAATGAAAGAATTGATGGTCATCGCCGAGCGGGAAATCAAACTGGACCCAGCCATGTGGTTCTGGGTTCATGACCGCTGGAAGGATGGCCGGAAGCGGTACGAAAAATATATGAAAGGCGTGTGATGGATGACCGTGGAAAAACAACATACCCTGAAGCAGGCGGTATCCTGCGACGGCATTGGGCTCCACTCTGGAAAAATGGTGGTGATGACCCTCTTGCCGGCACCGGCGGATACGGGCATTGTCTTTATTCGGACGGATATGGAAGGACGGCCCCAAGTCCATGCTGTGGCTTCTAATATTACGGCAACCACCCGGGCCACTACCCTCAGTGAGAATGGCGCCAGCGTAACCACCATTGAACACGTGATGGCTGCTTTTGCCATTTTGAAGGTGGACAACTGCTACGTGGAAATGTCTTCTGCCGAGCCCCCTGTAGGCGACGGCTCTGCCCAGTCCTTTATCGATCAGATTCAGTCCGTGGGCCTGGCGGAGCAGGCTGCAGAACGTCAGGTGTACCATGTGAACCGGTCCTTTTCCTACTACGATGGGGACCGTTCCATTGTGATCCTGCCCTACGAAGGTTACCGGGTTACCTTTACTTCCATCAATCCCCATCCCCTGCTGGGGACCCAGGTGTTTGACGTGGAAGACAAAGGGGACAACCTGCTTAAAGAAATTGCCTCAGCCCGTACAGTGGCTTTTGAGGACGAAATTGCCCAGCTGCAAAAAATGGGCCTGGGCCTGGGCGGCAACCTGGACAACGTGGTGGTATTCGGCAAGGACAAGATCCTGTCCGTACCCCGTTTTCCGGATGAACTGATCCGCCACAAGATTCTGGATGTCATCGGTGACCTGTATTTGCTGGGCCCCATTCATGCCCATATCATCTGCATGAAATCCGGTCATGCCTTGAATGACCATATTTCCCGGCAGATTGATGAATACAGACGCGTCCATGAGCATCACCATGAATACCACCACGAAGCCCCCGAGGCTTCCGGTATGAATACAAGCGAGAACGCGGTAAGGAGCAAGGACATGATTACATTAGATATTCAGGAAATCCAAAAAATTCTGCCTCATCGGTATCCCATGCTGCTGGTCGACCGGATCATTGAGCTGGAACCCATGAAGAGAGCCGTTGGCATCAAAAACATCACCATGAATGAACCCCAATTTATCGGGCACTTCCCTGGCAAACCCATTATGCCCGGGGTGCTGCTCATCGAAGCCATGGCCCAGGTAGGCGGCGTAACCCTGCTGTATCCTGAAGAAAACCGGGGCAAGATTGCCGTCTTTGGCAAAATTGATAAAGTGCGTTTCCGCCGTCCCATTAAACCCGGGGACCAGCTGGTAACCACGGCCATCATTACGAAAATCAAAGGAAATATGGGTATCGCCCACTGCGAAGGAACGGTGGACGGCGAGCCGGCGTGCGAAGGGGACTTCTTCTTTGCCCTGGCCGAGAATAAACAATAAAGGTGGAGTGAAAAAATGACAGCAGATTCTACAATGATACATGAGACCGCCATCATTGCACCGGGTGCTGAGATTGGCCCCAATGTCAAAATCGGCCCGTACTCTGTAATTGGGGAACATGTCAAGATTGGCGAAGGTACGGTGATTCATCCCCATGTGGTTGTTACCGGACGGACGATCGTTGGCAAGAATTGCGAATTCTTCCAGGGCGCCAGTGTCGGTGAAGTGCCCCAGGACCTGAAGTACAAGGGTGAAGACACCACCACCATCATTGGTGACCATGTAACCATCCGCGAATGCGCCACCGTCCATCGGGCTGTAGGCGAAGGCAACGAAACCCGCATCGGCAACAACGTACTGATGATGGCCTATACCCATGTGGCCCATAACTGCATTGTGGGCAACAACGTGATCATGAGCAACGTAGCAACTCTGGCCGGCCACGTAATCGTGGAAGACCGGGCAGTTATCGGCGGGCTCACTGCCGTGCACCAGTTCACCAAAATCGGCCGCAACGCCATGTGCGGCGGTATGAGCCGGATTTCCCAGGACGTGCCTCCCTTTGTGATTGTAGCCGGCAACCCCGCTTACGTAGCAGGGCTCAACAGCGTAGGTATTTCCCGGGCTGGGATTTCCCTGGAAGTCCGGAAAGAACTGAAAAAAGCCTATAAGATTCTCTACAAGAGAGGCCTGTCCCTGCCGGAAGCCATTGAAACCATGGAACAGGAACTGAACAGCTACGAAGAAGTGGAACATTTCATGCGCTTCCTGCGCACGGTAGAAAGAGGCATTTGCCGTTCTTCTTCCCGGGGTCTGCGGGAGTAAAAAGGCATGGATAAAATCTTAGGCGTACTGGCCGGTGTAGGCCACCTGCCGGTGGATGTGGTCCGGGGCGCCAAAAAGGAAGGGTACCGGACCGTGGTGATTGCCCTGGTGCCCGGCACCCATGAAGACCTGCCCAAAGAAGCAGATGCGTTCTACGCCATCAACATCGGCAAGGTAGGGAAAATCTTTAAGACCCTCCAGCAGGAAAAGGTGGCCCAGGTCACCATGATCGGCAAGGTCACCAAGGAAATCCTCTACTCCGGGGGCGTCCTGGTGCCCGACTGGCAGGCGGTGAAACTGCTGATGTCCCTGCCGGACCGCCACGACGATACCATCATGAATGCCCTGGTAAAGAAGCTGGAAGACCTGAACATCCACGTTATGGACCAGACCCTGTTTCTCCAGGACCTGATGCCCAAGGCCGGTGTGCTCAGTAAACGCAAACCCACCCAGGAAGAATGGGCGGACATGGAATACGGCTTTGACATGGCTAAGAAAATCGGCGGCCTGGACATTGGCCAAACCGTAGTGGTAAAGAACAAAGCCATTTTGGCCGTGGAAGCCATTGAAGGCACCGATGCCTGCATCCTCCGGGGCGGCAAGCTGGGCAAAAAGGCCATTGTGGCCAAAACCGCCAAGCCGGCCCAGGATAACCGGTTCGATATGCCGGGGGTGGGCGTGCGGACCATTGAATCCATGATTGAATCCGGCTGTGCCGGGATTGTCATGGAAGCAGGCCGGACCCTTTTGGTAGAACGGGAAAAAGCCCTGAAACTGGCAGACGACCACAACATTACCGTGGTAGCCAAATAAAGCATTGCATAAAACAGAAGGGTCATGGCTGCGGCCATGGCTCTTTTTTGCTTAATTTGGAACAGAAATTCGACTGTCTTTCTAGGATATTCTGTGGTACAATAGCCCTAATCTAATATACCATGGGAGGGTATGCTGTGAAGGAACTTGAAACCATCTGTAAAATTGCTTTGATTCAGGCCACCCCGGTGATGTTTGACAAAACCGCAGGCCTCAAAAAGGCCCTTCAGCTCATTGATACCTGTGCCGCCAAGGGGGCCAAGCTCATTGTCTTTCCGGAACTTTTTATCCCGGGCTATCCCTTTGGGCTGACCTTTGGCTTCCGGGTAGGCAGCCGCAGCGAAAAGGGCCGGGAAGACTGGAAAACCTACTACGACAATTCCCTGCTGTCTGACGGACCGGAAATGCAGGAAATTATCGACCGGGCGAAAAAATATGGGGTGTACCTGAGCCTAGGCTATTCGGAAAAGGACGCCGTAACCGGTACCCTGTACAATTCCAATTTGATGATTGCTCCGGATGGCCAGGCCCTGAACCACCGGAAAATCAAACCCACCGGCAGCGAGCGGGTGGTGTGGGGGGACGGAAACCAGGATTACTTCCCCGTTACGGAAACTCCCTGGGGCCCCATGGGGAATTTGATCTGCTGGGAAAGCTACATGCCCTTGGCCCGGGTGGCCCTGTACCAGCAGGGCATCAGCCTGTACATTTCCCCCAATACCAACGACAACCCGGAATGGCAGGATACCATCCGGCACATTGCCCTTGAAGGCCGTTGCTACTTTATCAATGCGGACATGGTCTTTGGCCGGAAGGATTACCCCCAAACGGTCAGCGGGGAAGCGGAAATTGCGGCTCTGCCGGACCTGGTGTGCCGGGGCGGCAGCTGCATCATTGACCCCTACGGCCACCCGGTAACGGAAGTCCTGTGGGACAAGGAAGGCATTTTGTACGCCGATTTGGATATGCAGCAGGTACCTGCCAGCCGGATGGAATTTGACCCCTGCGGTCACTATTCCCGGCCGGATCTGCTCCAATTGACCGTGAAAAAAGGATAAATCGCAGAAACAAAAGGACGCCCGTCCTCTTACCTTGGCCAAAGCTGGCTGGGGCAGGAGGGCAGGCGTCCTTTTTAGGGAGTTCGCCTAAGGCTTATTTCAGAAGAGCCACAATCAGGGGTCCCATCACCGTCAGGAGAATGTTCCCAGCGGCATAGGCCGGTGTGTAGCTTAACGCAAAGACACTGGAGTTGGTTTCTTCCACCAGGCCGTTTAAGCCGGCCGTAATGGTACCAGCCCCGGTTAAGGAGCCGCAGATATCTACGGGGTCCATATGAAGCACGTATTTGCCGAAGAACACGCTGATAAAATGGGGCACAAGGGAAATTACCGCGCCTACAAGCAGCACGGACACGCCCATGGATTTCAGGGCTGACAGGAAGTCCGCCCCGGCGGACAGGCCCACAATGGCGATGAAAAGGTTCAGGCCCACGCTCTTCAGGAACCACCGGGTAGCTGCCGGCAGCAGCCCCTTATTCTGGTGCTTGCTCTGGTACCAGCCAAAGAACAGGCCGGCAAACAGGGCACCGCCGCCGGAACCCAGGGTAATGGGAACCCTGGCAATATTAATGGAAATGGCCCCAATCAAAAGCCCCACCACAATACCCAGGGACAGGAAGCTGACATCTGTATCGTCCCCGGTATCCTTGGCGTAGCCCAGCTGCTTCTGGACCTGGGCCACCATCTTGGGCGGGCCCGCCAGCACCAGCTGGTCGCCTACCGCAAAGGGAGTGCCCTCCGGCAGGGGAGAACCGTTCCGGGTGGCGGAAACGGTGTAGATGCCCAGTACCGTCAGGTTCTTCAGTACCTCCTGGGAGAAGCCCTGGGTAAGGAAAATGGTCTTTTTAACCAGGGGCAGGGACAGGCTTTGGGCGTCCAGGATTTCCTGGGCCCCGGATTTCTCCACGTCCACCATGGAGGCCAGGGAACCCATAAAGGTCACCCGGTCGCCGCTTTGCAGCACCGTGTCCCCTTTGGGGGGAACTTCCTGGCCGCCGCGGATGAGCTTTTCCACGGTCAGGGTGTTGTTATGATGGGCTTCCAGGTCTGCCACGGTCTTGCCCACAAAGTTGGTCTTGTCGTCCACCACAAAAGCCCGGGCCTTGATCAGGCTGACGGTCTGGTCGCCGGCGCTGGCTTCCTTATAATGGATGGCTTCAATTTTCTGTTTGGTGGCTTCTTTCAGGTTGACCCCGCACAGGGCCGGCACAATATTCCGGATGAAGATGATGACTCCGGCGGTGCCAAACACGTAGGTCAGGGCGTAGGCCACGGCCATGTTGCTTTGGGCCTGGGCCAGCTGGGTGCCGGACAGCACTTCCTTCAGGGAAGAATCCGCAGTGCCCAGGACCGCCGACTGGGTCAGGGCTCCGGCGATGATGCCGGCAGCTTCCCCAGCCTCAATGTGCAGCATAGAGCAGACAATATAGGCTGTGGCAAAGGCCACCACCGCAAAGAATACGGAGAAGATGATAATCTTCACCCCGGAACTTTTCAGGCTGTTGAAGAAGGAAGGCCCCACCTCGTAGCCAATGGAGAAAATGAACAGGCTGAAGAAGATGGTCTTCACCAGGCCGGAAATCTCAAACCGGCCGTAGGAGGCCAGGGCCAGGCTGATTAACAGGCCGGCCAGCAGGGTGCCTACCGTGGCGCCCACGTTAAAGGAGCCGATTTTGATTTTCCCCACCCAATAGCCGATGGCCAGGCAGAGGAAAATCACAATGGCGGCGTTGCCTAGCAGGTAATGTCCCACATCTCCCGGGAGTACCGCAGCTGCGTGCCGGGTAAACTCCAGGGCCTCCTGGGACCAGAAAGTCAATGTCATAGTAACCGCTTCCTTTCCAGGCAGAACTTATTTCTGCTTGAGATATTCCTTGTGGTATTCCTCCAGCAGGTCCAGAATCCGGCGGCCAATCTTGGCGTAGGCTTCATCAGGCAGGTTGGCCTGGGATACCCGCAGGGTGCCGGAGGGCGCATCAAAGCCCAAGCCTTCCATGAGGACTACCCCTTCTTCTTCGGACAGCCGCATCAGGAAGTCGATCTGTTCGTAGTTCTTTTCCAGATATTCCCGGAAGGGCTTGTCGTATTTCAGTTCGGCAATCCGGTAAATATCCAAAATGGTGTAGTACTTGGCGTTGGTGGGAGTGTCATCTTCCGGCACGCCCAGGGTCTTGTACAGGGTATGGTAGCGGTTTGCCACCAGCTTGTCCGCTTCCGTAAAGTACGGGTCCGGGTCCTTGGCCAGCAGGTGGGTCAGGGCGAACAGCCCCATTTGGATCTGCTGGGGCGTGCTGAGCCCGCTGGTGTGGTACAGGCCGATGGAACGGCTGTCTGCGTTGATCCGGTCCAGCATGGCCATTTTCCGGGGCTCCAGGGTGACAATGGAGTAGTCGGAATCCAGGGTTTTCTTGGTGTCCTCCGGCAGTTTGGCCAACAGGTCATCGTACACGTTTACGTCATGGGCAGCAATGAGCCCCAGCCGCCAGCCGGTGCAGCCAAACAGTTTGGAGAAGGAGTATACCAGGAGGGTATTGTAGGGAGCCACCCCGTAGACGGAGGTAAAGTCCTTGACGAAGGTGCCGTACACGTCGTCGGTGATGACAATCAAATCCTTCCGCTGGTCCGTAATGGTCTTGAACCGTTCCAGGGATTCCTTGCCCAAGGCGTGGGAGCCCGGGTTGGAAGGGTTCACCAGGAAGAAGGCCTTGATGGACGGATCCAGCAGCTTGTTCATTTCCTCATCGGGGATTTCCCACAGATTGTCTTCCGTGGAGGTCACATTGATTTCCGCCAGCTCAAAATTGGTCAGCCGGGGAATCTGGATATAGGGGGTGAAGATGGGCATGTTGATGGCAATCTTGTCCCCTTCCTTTAAGAGTCCGTTATGCTTTAAGGAATCGAAGATATAGACAATGGCTGCCGTGCCGCCTTCCACCGGGAATACCTTGGTGTGCTGGGCAAGGCCCGTGCCCGGGTACAGGGCTTTTTCCAAATAGGCGTTCAGTACCTTTTCCGTATTTACCAGGCAGCGGCTGGGCACCGGGTAGTTGTTGCCCACAGCCCCGTTGGCAAATTCCAGGATTACTTCCTGCCGGTCCAGTTTCAGGGTATCCGCCATATAATCCACGGAAGCCTTGATGAAGTTGTTGACGTCATCGTCTTCCCGGAAAAATTCCTGGAACCGGGTGATAATGCCGTCCCCTTCAATATAGCCGGCCAGATTCCCGTTGTGGATGGTCCGTTCCGATTCCACTACGCCAAATTCCACCCATTTGCCAAAGGCGAGGCGTCCCAAGGCATTGATCCAGTTGGGGTTGCCCCGGCCTGCGTTCAAAAACGTCTTATGCTTTTCGTTGCCCTGTGCCAATTTCAGCATTTTGCTGCTGACTTCAAAAGCGCCTAAAGTTTCCATTTCCCGTTCGTATGCCTTGGTAATCATGTGCATCGACCTCCCATAATGATATTGTATTGATAACATCATCTTACACCTGGAAAGTTGTAAAAACAATAATAACTATTGATTTGTTCACAGAAAAAATTGACTTTACGAAGGATAAAATGTGCGAGAAATGAAGAATTATGTGAAGATAAAAAAACTATATATAAGCTAAAGTACAATAGTGATGAATATATCCCGATTTTTCCCGAAATAAGCGGGATTCAGCATTATTAAAAGTGATGATGTCTTGACAGCAAACGTGCCTTAAGACGATTTGGGGAAAGAAAACAATTATTCTGGGAGGGGAAAAATTCTTCAGAATTAACGCAGCGAAAATTTTTCGGCTGTCGGAAAAGAAGGGGACGGTTACCCTGGCAATGGATTTTGCTCCCAAGGGCACGAACTCCCCAGGCGCCCTTGTTGTACCTATGAAAAAAACGCAGGAAATCCGACCATTTGGCCCAATTTTGATATTTTATGGAAATATTTGGAATGGGTCGCCCGGATGTGCTAAAATATAATGTACACTTATGTTCGAAACGAGAGAGGAGAAAACAGGGTGACGCGAATCTTCATATCAGCCGGAGAAGCCTCCGGAGATCTTCACGCGGCGGCACTGACCCGGGCCATCCTGGCCCAGGACCCCACGGCCCAGGTATTTGGCATGGGCGGGGCTGCGCTGCGGGAAGCCGGCGGCGAAGTGCTGTTTGACTATAAGGATTACAGTGTGATGGGGTTTGTAGAAGTAGTGAAGCAGCTGCCCCGGCTTTTTGCACTGAAAAATGCCTTCAAAAAAGCCATGGAAGAACGGAAGCCGGACGTGTTTGTAACGGTGGATTACCCGGACTTCAATATGCGGGTGGCCAAGGTGGCCAAAAGCCTGGGCATTCCCGTATTTTCCTACATCCCCCCGTCGGCCTGGGCCTGGCGCCGCAGCCGGGCCAAAATGGTGGCTGGGCTAGCCACCCGGGTGGCCTGCATCTATCCTTTTGCCTATGACGTGTATAAGGCAGCCGGAGCCCCGGTGGAGTTCGTAGGAAATCCCCTGGTGGATATTGTAAAGCCGGTGCTGACCCCGGAAGAACGGAACCGGAAAATCGGCAAGCGGGAAGGGCACCCGGTGGTGCTGCTGCTGCCGGGCTCCCGGGTAAAGGAAATTACCGGGGTGCTTCCAGTGATGCTGAAGGCGCTGTCACTGATCCAAAAGGCCAGGCCGGAGGTGGACTTCATCCTCCAGAAAGCCCCTTCTATTGATACGGAGCTGCTGGAGAGCATCCTCAGGACTTCCCCCGTGCCTGTCCGGCTGGTGGAGGGAGATGGCTACGACGTGATGAAAGCCTCGGACGCCGCTCTTGCCACCAGCGGTACCGTGACCCTGGAATGTGCCCTGTGCGGCCTGCCCAGCGTCATCTGCTACCGGGCCAGTGCCCTGAGCATAGCCATTGCCCGGCACCTGGTTTATGTGAAATACATCGGCCTGCCCAACATCCTGGCAGGCAAGGAAATCCTGCCGGAACTGATCCAAGAAAAACTGACACCGGAAAACATGGCTTCCTCCGTACTGGCGTTTCTTGACCCAGTGGAAGGAAAGACCGTACGCGGGGAGCTGGCCCAAGCCGTTTCCAAGCTGGGCCGGCCAGGTGCCGTAGCGCGCACCGCCGCCTTGATATTACAGACAGCTAAGGAGAACTCATGAACCTGTACTTTCGTATTATCCAATTTATCAGACCCTATATTCCCCGGCTGATTGCCGCGGGCTTCTGTACCATTATGACGGCAGCGGCCAACCTGTACGTGCCCTGGATTGTCCGGGACGTTATCGATAAGGTCTTCTCTGACAAGAACAGCGGCCTATTGAACCTGATTGCCGTGGGCATCATCGTCATTTTCTTTGCCAGAGGGATATTCTATTACGGCCAGAGCTACCTGATGAACTACGTAGGCGAAAGCATCGTCATCGACGTGCGCAGCAAGGTGTTCCGCAAGCTCATGGAACTGGATACCCGCTTCTATGACCGGAACAAACTGGGCACCATCATGAGCTACGTCACCAACGACGTGCAGGCCCTTCAGGCAGCCATGGTGGACAACAGCATCGAAATCATCACCGAAACCAGCGTGCTCATCGGCTCCATCTGTGCCATGGTATACCTGGACTGGAAGCTGACGGTCTTTACCTTCTGCACATTCCCGGTGGTACTGTTCTTTATGGACTTCTTCGGCAAGAAAATCCGTCAGTCCGGCCGCCGGATTCAGCAGGCCACGGCGGATATCACCAGCGTGCTCCAGGAAACCCTGTCCTCAACCCGGGTGGTCAAATCCTTCGTCCGGGAGCCCTACGAAATTGAGCGGTTTGACCGGCAGAACCGGGTAAACTTCTACGCCAACATGAAAAGCGCCAAGCTCATGGGTACCCTGTCCCCTGTCATCGAATTCATTGCCGCCCTGGGCGTAACGGCCATCATCTGGTTTGGCGGGCGCAGCGTAATCAACGACGAGATTTCCGCTGGTTCCCTGATTGCCTTCCTGGTGTACGCCATCAACATTTCCAACCCCATCAAGCGGATTGCCCGGGTACTGGGCAATATCCAGCGGGCCCTGGCTGCTGCGGAACGGGTTTTCGGCGTCTTGGACCTGGAAGAAAAAATTCCGGAAAAACCCGATGCCATTGCCCTGCCTCCGGTAAAGGGCTATGTGGAATTTAAGGATGTATCCTTTGAATACAATCCCGGCGAACCCATCCTGAAACATTTGAACTTTAATGTGGAACCCGGTCAGGCAGTGGCCCTGGTAGGCCCCTCCGGTGCCGGCAAATCCACCATCGCCAACCTGGTGCCCCGGTTCTACGATGTGACCGGTGGCAGCATCAGCATTGACGGCCACGATATCCGGGACGTTACCGTTGCTTCCCTCCGGGAGCAGGTAGGTATTGTGCCCCAGGAAACCAACCTGTTCAATGACACCGTCTACAACAACATCCTCTACGGACGGCTGGATGCCACCCGGGAAGAAGTCATTGCCGCTGCCAAGGCAGCCAATGCAGATGAATTCATCGTCCAGCTGCCTCAGGGTTACGAAACCCATCTGGGCGACCGGGGCGTGAACATTTCCGGCGGTCAGCGCCAGCGCATTTCCATCGCCCGGGCCATCTTGAAGAACCCCCGGATTTTGATTTTGGACGAAGCCACCTCCGCCCTGGATACGGAAAGCGAACGGGTGGTACAGGAGGCCCTGGACCGGCTGATGGTAGGCAGAACTTCCTTCGTCATTGCCCACCGGCTGTCCACCATCCAAAACGCCAGCAAGATTCTGGTACTGGATAAGGGCGTCATTGTGGAAGAAGGCACCCACAGCCAGCTGATGGCTCTCCATGGCCTGTATGCCCACCTCCACGATATTCAATTCAAAGAAAAAAAGGTAGTGAAAAAAGGCGCAGCCCAGCAATCCCATGAAACGGACGAGGACGCGGAAGACTAACGAAAACGAGGTCAGAGGATGTATTATTTGTATAATTTCTTGGCGACAGTATTATTTATCATCGTAATCCTGCCGTACTTTACCTGGCGGTATTTCCGGGAAAAAGGCTTTCCCCGCCGCTTCCGGCAAAGCATCGGCCTGATTCGGGATGACGAGATTGCCGCCGTAGCCCATAAAAACTGTATCTGGATCCACGGGGCTTCCGTGGGCGAAATCGTAGCTACCAGCCCGCTGGTGAAAGAAATTCGCAAGGCCATGCCCGACGCCAAAATCCTGGTGTCCGCCGTGACCACCGGGGGCTACAACATGGCCCACCAGATTATTCCGGAAGCCGATGCCATCATCTACTTCCCCCTGGATCTGCCCTTTGTGTCCGAATCCTTTGTAAAACGCATTATGCCCCGGATTTTCATGCCGGTGGAAACGGAACTGTGGCCCAACTTCCTGCGGGCCGTGAAGCTCCGCCGGATTCCTGTGATGATGGTCAACGGCCGGATTTCCGACAAGTCCGTCAAAAGCTACCGGTACCTGTTTGGCATTTTGGCCGACATGATGGGCAGCGTTACCCGTTTCTGTATGCAGTCTTCCATTGATGCCGAGTACATCGAGCACCTGGGGGCTGAAAAACGCCGGATTTTTGTCACCGGCAACACCAAGTTCGACCAGACCTATGCGGAGGTGACTCCTGAGGATCTGGCCCAGTATAAGGAAGAACTGGGACTGGGCAGCGATTACCCTGTGATTGTAGCCGGCAGCACCCATCCGACCGAAGAAGAAACCCTCTTTAAGAGTTTTCAGGATATCCAAAAGGAATTCCCCCACGCCCGGCTGATTGTGGCGCCCCGGAAACCCGGCCGTATCCATGAGATTGCCCAGCTGGCCCAAAAGTACGGCTTGAAGCTGGGGCTCCGTTCCAAACTGAAGGAATTGCCGGCCGGCAGCCGCCCGGCCTACGATGTGGTGCTCATTGACACCATTGGGGAACTGGGCCGGATCTACGCCGTAGGAGATGCCGTATTTGTAGGCGGCAGCCTGATCCAGCATGGGGGCCACAACGTTTTGGAACCGGCAGCCCATGCCAAACCCATCATTGTAGGGCCCAGCATGTCCAACTTCAAGGATTCCTTTGCCCTGCTCAGCAAGGTAGGAGCCTGCGTCCAGATTAACAACGGGGAAGAAATGACCCAAATGTTCCTGAAAATCTTTAAGGACGATGCCCTGCGCAAGAAGATGGGGGAGGCCTCCCTCCAGGTTATCCGGGAAAACCGCGGCGCTGCCGTGCGTACCATTGGCTACCTGAAGGAGCTGCTGAGCCTGACTGCTACCGAGAGCATGGTGAACAACCATTATAAAATCAATACCCGCAACATCAACGATGAAATCAGTCCCCGGATGCGTCCCGGCGACGCCGTAACCCAGTACCTGATCCAGCTGTCCCATGGCGAGGACAGCGGTATCCTGGACTGGTGCGTGCTGGCCTTCCTCCGGGTCCTGTCCGTTCTATACGAAGCCGGGGTACGGCTGAAGCTGGGGCTCTATAGCCTGGGTGCCCTGCCCAAGACCCATTTGGACTGCTGCGTGATTTCCATCGGCAACATTACCGTAGGCGGCACCGGCAAGACCCCTACCGCCCAGAAAGTGGCCCTGATGATTCAGCAGATGGGCTACCGGGTGGTGATTTTGAACCGGGGCTACCGTTCCCATTGGGAAGAAAAGATTGGCGTGGTTTCGGACGGCAAGAAGATTTACATGACCGCCTACGAAGCCGGCGACGAAGCCTTCCTGATGGCCAAGCAGCTGCCCGGCATTCCCGTGGTCATCGGCAAGGAACGTTCCATTACCGGCCAGTTTGCCGTGGAGAAGTTCCGGGCCGAGGTCATCATCTTGGATGACGGCTACCAGCATTGGCAGCTGTACCGGGATCTGGACGTGGTGCTGGTGGATACCCTGAATATGTTTGGCAACGGCAGCATCCTGCCTAGGGGAACCCTGCGGGAACCCCTGGCCAATCTCAGCCGGGCCGGCCTGTTCCTGCTCACCAAATGCGACCAGAGTTCCCCTATTTCCCGGGCAACCCTGTGCGATACCCTGCACAAATACGCCCCCAAGGCGCCCATTGTGGAAAGCATTCACAAACCCTGCGACTATATTGAAATCGCAGATTGGTACAAAAACGACATGAGTAAGGCCCTGCCTCTCGAAGCCCTCCGGGGACAGCACGTAATGGTGTTTTCCGCCATCGGCAACCCGTCCTCCTTTGAGCAGACCATGACCGGCGAAGGCCTGAACATTGTAGAAGCCATCCGTTACCCCGACCATCACGACTACGGCATGGTGGAAATGCAGTACATCATGGACAAGGCCATCAGCCGGGGCGTCAAGGCACTCATTACCACCGGCAAAGATGCCGTTAAAATTCCTACGGAGTTTATCTACCTCCATCGGGATGTACCTCTGTACATCTTGGATATGGAAATTCAAATTACCAGCGGTGAGGAAGCTTTTGTAGATACCATCAAAGCCGCCATCAAAAAGGAGAAACAAGTAAAATGAAAGTTTTATGTGTAATCCCAGCTCGTTTCGGTTCCACCCGTCTTCCCGGCAAGCCTCTGGCTATGATGGCTGGCAAGACCGTGATTCAAAGAGTGTATGAGCAGGCTGCCCTGGCCCGGATTCCGGATCAGGTGGTGGTAGCTACCGACGACCAGCGCATTGCTGATGCAGTAGAACAATTTGGCGGCACGGCCGTTATGACCTCCCAGGACCATCCCAGCGGTACTGACCGGCTGGCCGAAGTAGCCCTGAGCTACGAAGACGTGGACGTGATTGTCAATGTCCAGGGGGACGAACCCATGATTCCGCCCCAGGTCATCGATGATCTGGCCCAGGCTTTTGCCGACAACGACGGCCTGGAAATGGCTACCATCAAGACAGAAATGCAGCCCGAGGATTTCCAGAACCCCAACGCCGTCAAAGTCGTTACCGACGAGAACGGCTATGCCCTGTATTTCTCCCGGAGCCTGATTCCTTATCCCCGGCATGACCTGCCGGAAGTCAAGGTGTACAAGCACGTAGGCATTTACGCCTACCGCCGGGATTTCCTGCTGAAATTTGCTGCTCTTTTGCCCACCCCCCTGGAACGGGTGGAAGGACTGGAACAGCTGCGGGCCCTGGAAAATGACGTAAAGATTAAGGTGCTGACCTCTGATTTCCAAGGGGTGGGCATTGATACGCCGGAAGACCTGCACAAGGCCAACGAAATTTTCACCCAGCTGGAAGCCGAAAAGGCCAAGGCTGCGGAAGAAGCCGCCAAGGCGGAAGAAGGAAAGGAGTAACCCATCCATGGAAAGCGTAACGATTGGATCCTATAAAGTGGGCCAGGGTCAGCCCCTGCTGATTATGGCCGGCCCCTGCGTGCTGGAAGGCTACGAACGGAGCCTGGCCATCGGCAAACGGGCCAAGGCCATTTGCGAAAAACTGGGCCTGCCCTATGTATTCAAGGCTTCCTACGATAAAGCCAACCGGTCCAGCCTGAATTCCTTCCGGGGACCCGGCCTTGAGGAGGGCCTGAAAATCCTGGCCCAAATCAAGAAAGACCTGAACGTACCGGTCATCAGTGACGTCCACGAAACCTGGCAGGTGGAAAAAGCCGCCGAAGTGCTGGACATCATTCAGATTCCGGCCTTCCTGTGCCGGCAGACGGACCTTTTGGTAGAAGCCGCTCACAGCGGCCGGGTAGTCAACGTGAAAAAGGGCCAGTTCCTGGCTCCCTGGGATATGCAGAACGTGGTCAATAAGATTACGGGCAGCGGCTGCAAGCAGTTAATGCTTACGGAACGGGGCGTCAGCTTCGGCTACAACACCCTAGTAACGGATATGCGGTCCCTGCCCATCATGCGGGAAATGGGCTTTCCGGTAATTATGGACGTGACCCACAGCGTGCAGATTCCTGGCGGCAAGGGCACTTCTTCCGGCGGCCAGAGCAAGTTTGCTCCCCATATGGCCCGGGCAGCGGCTGCCGTCGGCGTGGACGGCCTGTTCCTGGAAGTCCACGACAACCCGGCAGAAGCTCTGTCCGACGGACCCAACATGATTGCCCTGGATGACCTGGAACAGGTCCTTCAGGACGCCAAAACCATTGACCAGATTGGACGCAGGGAGTGAGCAAAATGCTGGAGAAAGCCAAAGAAACGTTGAAAATCGAAGCCGCTTCCATTCTGGAGCTGCTGCCCCGGGTGGATGAACATTTTCAGGCTGCCCTGGAAATGATTCTTCACTGCAAGGGCCGGATTATTGTGACCGGCATGGGCAAATCCGGCATTATCGGCCGCAAGATTGCGGCCACCCTGGCTAGCACCGGCACCCCCGCCTTCTATCTGCACCCGGCGGAAGGCATCCACGGGGACCTGGGCATGGTCACCCAAAACGATGTGATCCTGGCCCTGTCCAACAGCGGGGAAACCGGGGAAGTGCTGAATATCCTTCCGTCCCTGCGGCGGATTGGGGCGCACATCATCTCCATGGTGGGCAATCCTGATTCCACCCTGGCCAAGAACTCCGATATTGTGCTGAATGTAGGCGTGCAGAAGGAAGCCTGCCCCCTGGGTCTGGCTCCCACCAGCAGCACCACGGCAGCCCTGGCTTTTGGGGATGCCCTGGCCATGGAACTTTTGAGCGCCCGGCATTTTACCCCCAACCAGTTTGCCATCTTCCATCCCGGTGGCAGTCTGGGCCGGAAGCTGCTGCTGACGGTGGCCGACATTATGCATAAGGAACAGGAAAATCCCATGGTGCCTGCGGACATGAGCGTCAAAGATGCCCTGTTTGTGATTACCGACAAGGGCGTAGGCGCCGTTTCCGTAGTGGACGACCAGCATCACCTGCTGGGCCTTGTGACCGATGGAGATATCCGCCGGGGTCTGGCCCGGAGTCTGGATTTCCTGAACCGGCCCGTAGCCGAGATGATGACCGCCCATCCCACCACCATTGCCCCCAACAAGCTGGCGGCAGAAGCCCTGCACATTATGGAAGCCAACAAACCCCGGCCCATTACGGTGCTGCCGGTGGTGGATGAGGAGCACCGGGTAGTAGGTCTGGTGCATATTACCGACTTGGTACATCAAGGAGTGGTATAAATGATTACAGAAGAGGAATTGGCCAAGATTCGTCTTTTGGCCCTGGATGTGGACGGGGTTCTCACCGATGGCAGCATTATCATTGGCCAGAAGGGGGAACTGAGCAAGCACTTTGACGCCCGGGACGGACTGGGCATCAGCCTGGCCCTGCGCCACGGCATTTACGTAGCGCTGATTACCGGCCGTCACAGCGAAATTGTCCTGCACCGGGCCATGGAACTGGGCATCGGTTCCGTCTATGAAAACGTGGTTTACAAAGGGCAGGTGCTGGAACAGGCCGCCCGGGAACTGAACGTGAATATGGAGGAAACCGCCTTTATGGGGGATGATCTGAACGACCTTCCGGCCTTTAGCCGGGCCGCCGTTACTTTTGCCCCTGCAAATGCCGCCCTGGAAGTCCGGGAGCGGGCCAAGTACGTAACCACCCAGCCCGGGGGCCACGGAGCCGTCCGGGAAGTGATTGAACGGATCCTCAAGGCCAAGGGCCTGTGGAAGCAGATTGTAGACAGCTATGAAGTCAAAGGACAGGGAGATAAACAGTAATGCTTTATGCTGTATTAAAAGGAATGAGTCAGTTCCTTTCCGTTCTGCCCTACAAATTCGTAGTGCGGCTGGGAAGGAATTGTGGTAAACTATATTGGTATATCGCCAAAAAACAGCGCCTCAGGGCGGAAGCCACCATTCAGGAACGGATGGGAGTTTCGTCCCGGGACGCCCATGCTATTATCCACCGCCTGTTTTTGAACCTGGGCATGACCGCCATGGAGATTCTCTACATGCCGGCCCTGAACAAGGAAAATATCCGGGGCCTGGTCTCCTTTGACCGGCCCGGAGTTCTGTGGGAAGCCCTGGCCAAAAAGCACGGGGTGGTGATGCTGGCCTGCCATATGGACAATTGGGAATGGTTGGGCGCTGCCCTGGCCCTGAACGGCTTTCCTTTAAGCGCCGTGGAAAAACCCCAGCCCAATCCGGTGTACAGCGATTTTATGAATGAACTGCGCCGAGGCGTGGGCCAGGAGATTTTTGCCCGGGGAACCAACGAGATTCTGGGCTGTGCCCGGGCCATGAAAAAGGGCCGGATGCTGGGGCTCATTGCCGACCAGGACGGGGGCTACAACGGGATTTTCGTGCCCTTCTTTGGGAAGATGGCCTCTACCCCAGAAGGCCCTGCATACTTTGCCCGGAAGTTCAAGGCTCCGGTGGTGCCGATTTTCATCGTGCGCAAACCCAGCGGCTATGGCCACCAGGTAATTGTGAAAGACCCCATTTATTACGAAGACACCGGCAATCGGGAAAAGGATGATTACCGGATTACCTTACAGATGACCCAGGAAGTAGAAAAAATCATCCGGCAGTATCCGGACAACTGGATCTGGTTCCAGCACCGCTGGAATACTCCCTGGCAGGGTTAGGAAAGGAAGCCGCCATGCGCGAACACAAACGTACCATACTCATCATCCTAGGAGCCGTACTGCTTATGGGCGGCGTGATTGCCTGGCTGCTGAGCAGCAAGCCCACCACTGGCAAACAGCAAGCGGCCCCTCCGGAAACCCTCCAGGAGGTCAACGGCTCCACCATCACCGAAAACAAGGATGGCAAGAAAGTCTGGGAACTGACGGTGGAATCCATGAGCTACAACAAGACCACCCAGGTGGACAGCATGAAGGGCATCAAAGGCACGTTCTACGATAAGGACGGCAAGACCATGACCGTCACCGCTGACGAAGGGGAAGTCCGGCTGGATACGAAAAATGTTGTCCTGACCAAGAACCCCAAAGGGTCCACCTCCGACGGCGGCACCGTAACTGCGGACAAGATTACCTGGGTGAACCAGGACCAGACCGTGGTGGCAGAAGGCAATGCCCGCTTGACCAAGGGTGATACCGTTGCCACCGGGGAAAAGGCCACCTTCGATGTGCCCATGAACCATGCCACCCTGGAAAAGAATGCCAACGTACAGAAGGGGGAATTCTGATGCTGAAAATAAAGAAAACGGCTCTTTTGGGCGTACTGGCAGGCCTTCTGTCCGTAAGCACCGCCTGTTTTGCAGCTTCGTCCGTAGCCGGCGACCAGGTCCAGTACGATTTCCGTACCGGCCAGGCCATAGCCAGCGGCAATGTGAAGCTGCGTAATGACGACGGTACCGCCACCGCCCAGGAAGCAGACTACAATACGAAAACCGGCGAAGGCAAACTGACGGGCTCGGTGGTTGCCGACCAAAAGGATGCCCATCTGACCAGCTCCACGCTGATTATTGAGCGCCAGGGCCATTACCTGTCCGCCATTGGCAACGCCGTACTGAAAAAAGAAGACAAGACCCTGCGGGCCAACCAGGTAAACTACGATTCCGACGCCCAATTTGCGGAAACCGTGGGACCCTGGGCCCAGCTGACCATGGATGACGGCTCCAGCCTGGATTCGTCTACCATGCGCTACAATATGCAGACCGGCATTGCCAACGCAGAAGGCAATGTGCGGCTGATCAGCCCTCCCCGGGAACTGACTGCCCGGGCGGACCGTGCCGTGTACAACACCAAGGCAGATGACGGCACCATCCAATTGTTCGGCCATGCTACGGCCACCCAAAAGGATGATACGGTCAGCGGGGATACCCTGACCATCAAAGGCGCCGGCGGCAAGATTGCCATGGGCGAGGGCAACGTGAAGATGGTTGTCATGCCCCAAAACAGCCAGCCGGCTGCTCCGGCTCCGGAACCGTTGTTCTCCATTGCCGGAGATACCCCGGAACCCCAGAAAATCTATAAATACTTCAATTGGCCCGGATCCCCTATGGAAGTAGGGAGTATGGACACTGATTTGGCATAAAGGGAGTAAAGAGTGAAGATACGCGCAGCAAATTTGATAAAAGAATACGGCGGCCGCCGGGTTGTCAACGATGTCAGCCTGGAAGTGGAGCAGGGGAGCATTGTGGGCCTGTTGGGTCCCAATGGTGCCGGGAAAACCACCACCTTCTATATGATTGTGGGCCTGGAGCATCCTGACACCGGCCATGTGTACCTGGACGACCAGGACGTGACCCACCTGCCCATGTACAAACGGGCCCTGGAAGGCATCGGCTATCTGCCCCAGGAAGCTTCTATTTTCCGGAAGCTCACCGTGGAGCAGAACCTGCTGGCCATTTTGGAGCAGGTGGAGCCCTCCCAGGAAAAACGCCAGGCCAAAATGGAATCCCTGATTGAGGAATTCCGCATTGGCCATATCCGGAAAAGTCTGGGCAGTGCCCTGTCCGGCGGCGAGCGGCGGCGGGTGGAAATTGCCCGGGCCCTGGCTACGGATCCGGCTTTTATTTTGCTGGACGAACCCTTTGCCGGCATCGACCCCCTGGCGGTGGCAGACATTCAGGTGATGGTAGCCCATTTGGCCCAGCGGGGCATCGGCGTACTGATTACCGACCATAACGTGCGGGAAACCCTGAGCATCGTCAACAAGGCGTACATTTTAAGCGAAGGCCAGATTCTGGTTTCCGGTACCAGCCAAGAGGTAGCAGAAAACCCCATTGCCCGGGAACATTATCTGGGCGAGAATTTCAGGATGTGAGGCAAGGCCTATGCGGATATTAGACAAGTACATTTTAAAACAGATGCTGCAGCCCTTTTTCTTCGGGGTTGCTGCTTTTTCCACCATTTTCGTGGCCAGTTCCTTCCTGTTTCGGGTAACCCAGTACATTACCCAGTACGGAGCCTCCTACGGCTCCCTGTTTAGGCTGTTTCTGTGCCTGATGCCGGAAGTCATCAACTACACCTTCCCCATGTCCATGCTGCTGGCTTCCCTGCTGACCATGGGTCAGCTGTCCGGCAACAGTGAAATTACGGCTATGCGCAGCGGCGGCCTCAGCTTCCGCCGGATTGCCGCCCCCATCCTGGCAGCCGGCTTCATTGTCAGCCTGTTTTCCGTGGTGTGGGCCGAAAAGGTGGTTCCGCCCTCCAAGACGGAATACGAACGGATTGTCAACCAGGAAATCAAGCGGGACACCAAGCCCCGGACCCAGGACCACGTGCTGATTAAGCAGGTGTCCAAGGGCCAGCTGGTGCGCCTGACCTATGCCCGGACCTTTGACGAAAAGGCCGGCATGATGAAGGACATCACCATTGAGGATTGGGATAAGGGCAACGTGGTCCGGATCCAAAAGACCCCGGCAGCCAAATGGATTGACGGTGCCTGGATTATGGAAAACGGCACGATTACCGACCTGACCGGCAAAGACGGCGTCACCCGCACCATGAATTTTGACAAGCAGGTGCTGCCCATTACCGAAACGCCCAAGACCATCACTTTGGACCAGAAAGACCCGGATGAAATGACCATTGGGGAACTGAAGATGTACATTGGCATTCTCCAGCGCCAGTACATGCCCACCAGCAAGTACGTCATGGAAATGTACAGCCGGTTTACCGTGCCCCTGGCCAGCTTCTTCTTTGCCCTGATTGGGGTGCCCCTGGGCATGCAGTCCCAGCGTACCGGCGCTTCCATGGGCCTGGGCTTCTCCGTAGTGATTATTTTCGTCTATTATTCCATCATGACCTTTATGACCGGCCTGGGTCAGGGCGGCGTGATTCCGCCACTCCTGGCGGCCATCGTGCCCAACCTGCTCTGCGGGGTCTGCGGGTGCTGGATGATCTGGAAGAAAGACAATTTATAACTTTAGAAACAAAACCTGTGACGTGATGCCAAATACCTTGCGAACGGAAAGCAGTTCGCAAGGTATTTGGCATTTTTCACATTTATCCTCTACACTCCGCAGACCGCACCAACTAATACGAGTTTTCTGCAGCAAAAATTTGCCCACGGGCAAATTTTCCGTGGTTGCTTCTCAAAACCCGGCATCAGTACTAGCCCCTGCCGACCGCACTGATATTAAAAACGAACCACTGAGAGGGGATACCCGGCATCACATCACTTCAGGTCCCTTGATCG
Source organism: Acidaminococcus sp. AM05-11 (assembly GCF_003472805.1). Taxonomy (NCBI): domain Bacteria; kingdom Bacillati; phylum Bacillota; class Negativicutes; order Acidaminococcales; family Acidaminococcaceae; genus Acidaminococcus; species Acidaminococcus sp. AM05-11. Next base: position 88,746 of record NZ_QRMX01000006.1, read on the forward strand.
CACAATCCCATTGAAGTTCAACTACGTGTTCCTGGGGACGGTTTATGATATAATAATTATCGAATGCATAAAAACAGAAAGGGGAGGGAGCAGTATGCTGGGCATCACGTTGATCCTGGTGCTTGCCCTGATGGGCGGACTCATTGCCTATTTGGGAGATAAACTGGGGAGTAAAATCGGCAAAAAAAGACTGCGGTTATTCGGTCTGCGCCCTCACGATACCTCGGTGGTCATGACCATTGCCAGCGGTATTTTGGTTGCCGCCCTGACCATGACGGTACTGACCATCAGTTCCAAGGAGGTGCGCACGGCCCTCTTTGGCATGAAACAAATCCGGGCGGAACTGGCCAGCCTGACCGCCAGCCGGGATAAGGCCAACGCCGAACTGTCGGCCCAAAGCGCCCAGATTAAGGAACTGGATACGAAAATTGCCGAAGCCACTGCTGCAGCGGACGAGGCCCGCCGGCAAAAGGCCCAGGCAGAGGCCCAAATGGCCCAGGCCCAGCAGGACCTGAGCCAGATGCAGGAGCAGTACAATGAGGCCAGTGAGCGGTTGAAAACCGCAGAACAGCAGGTGGCCCAGGCAGAAGCAGCCCGGGATCAGCTCCAGCAGGATGTGAAGGACCTGGAAGACGCCACCAAACGGCTGCGGCAGGGTCTGGTAGCCATCCGGGAAGGCAACGTAGCCTTCCGGTCCGGGGAAATCCTGTACTCCGGGGTCCTCAAGGGCGGAGATGGCCCAGAAGCTACAAAATTGGCTTTAGAGAAGTTTTTAGGGGAGGCCAATACCCAAGTGGCAGGCCGTATTGGAGTCCAGCCAGAAACCCAGGTTATTTGGCTCAGCCGGGAGGCCGTGGACAGTGCCGCCAGTACTCTTTCCCAGCATAAGGGGAATATGTATGTGCGCCTTTGTGCTGCCGGCAATATTCTTTCCGGCGAAATGGTGGTCAGCCGGCTGGAAATGGTAGGGGACAAAGTGGTGTATCCGGAAGGGACCCTGATTCTTACCCAGGCCATTACCGTAAAGCCCTACAGCAGTGAAGCAGACCTGGCTCTGATGGCCTTCCTGAAGGATGTGAACCGCACGGCCCAGGCCGACGGCGTGATTCCCAACCCCATTACCGGGGACGTAGGCGCCATTACCAGCACGGAGCTGTCGGAAGCCAGCGAGAAGATTTCCCGGCTGGGCGGCCGGGTTTCCATTACGGCCAAAGCCCGCCAGGACATTACGGTGGCAGGTCCGGTTCTCTTGGATCTGGATGTAAAAAGTATAGGAGCAGACCAATAATGAGTGGAAAAAAAGCATATTTAGGCATTGACCCCGGTCGGGATAAGACCGGGGCCGCCCTGGTTTTAGATGACGGCACCCTGGTGCGGCAGGCAATCCTGCCCACCCAGGGCTTTTTTGACGCTTTGGAGGGCTTTCTGGCAGGGACCCAGCCCGCCGCCTGCATCATGGGCGACGGCACCACCTCGGAGACCATGCGCCAGCAGGTAAAGACCCATTTTCCCCAGCTGCCCCTGGTGGTGATTGATGAATATAATTCAACCCAAGAGGCCAAGGAGCTGTACAAAGAGCTGCACCCAGCCAAGGGGCTGGGACGGCTGGTGCCCCGGGCACTTAGAAGTACACCGTCCGCAATAGATGGACTGGCAGCGGCGGTATTGGTAAAACGGTATCTTTGTGGCAAAAGTATGTCAAGTTCATGAAAATTTAACCAAATGGTCACAAATTGACTCATTAGTCATGACATAAAGCTAGACATACTGTGACTTTTTTGTGGAAAAACACCTATTCTTTTGACTTATTTTCTTCTGCGTGCTACACTAAAAGCGTGAAGAAATTCACCATTGGTCCTCCTGGGGAGCAGCGGCTGGATGCTTTGCAATGTACACGTAGAGGAAACAAGGATACTCGCCACGTAGGGATTGCGGAGAAACCGGAAGCCTAACCTTTGGGGTGGATACATTGACACAAAGGGAGATTTTAATCATGAAAAAAACGTTAGTTTTTGCAATGGCTATGGCTCTAGGCGTAAGCGCTACTGCTTTCGCAGCCAACCCGTTCTCCGATGTTCCCGCAGGCCACTGGGCTTACGGCGCAGTTGCCAAACTGGCTGCTGCTGGTATTGTTGACGGCTATCCTGATGGCACCTTCAAAGGCGATCATCTGATGACCCGTTATGAAATGGCTCAAATCGTAGCCAAGGCTCTGGCCAAAGGCGCTATCGGCGCTGATGACAGACTGGTCAGCGAATTCGCTGACGAACTGGACAACCTGGGTGTTCGGGTTGCCAAACTGGAAAAGAACGCTGACAACGTAAAGATTACCGGCAACGTTCGTCTGAGCTACGCTGACAACAGCGGTGCCGTAGGCAGCAAAGCTGCTGACGATGCTCGGCTGCGTACCCGTCTGTTCCTGACTGGTGAAGTCAACGACAACTGGCATTACGTATCCATGCTGGAAAACAACCAACATTTTGCTGGCGACCATGAATCCGGGGATGACGACACGGACTTCCAGCGCGCTTACCTGACCGGCAACATCGGTGTGGTCAACCTGACTGGCGGTCGTTTCCAAGGCTACTATGGCGATGGCAACATCTACGATAGCCGTATCGATGGTGTAAACGCCAACGTAAAGATGGGCCAAGCTTACTTGGGCGCTACCTATGGTAAGATGGCTAACCCCTCCGACTACAGCTGGACTGCTGATGACGACAAGGATGAAGCAGTTGCTGACACCTTTGTACAAGCTACCTTGGGCGGCGATATCGGCAAACTGAATCTGGAAGCCCAATACCTGAAAGCCAACGATGTTAACACCGCTTGGATGACTGGCGATGACACCATTTGGACCGCTGCTGCTACCTACAACACCGGCGACTTCAAACTGGGCGCTATGTACCTGAAAGGCGACAACGACTACGTTGATGATAAAAACGGCGACGATGATGGCTGGGTAGCAACCCTGGGCTACAAGGGTGCACAAGCCAGCAAACCTGGTTCTTGGGGCCTGTTCGCTAAATACTACGATCAGGGCGGCGCAACCTACATCAACCACACCATGAACGGCGTATACAACAAGTTCAGCGCTGACGGCTTCAAAGGTTATCAGGTTGGCGGCAACGTAACCCTGGCCAAGAACATGGTTGCTGAAGTGCAGTACTATGATCTGAAAGGCAAAGGCGGCGACACCGACGGACAACACGCACGTACCCTGTGGTCTCAGATGGTTGTAACCTTCTAATTTCACAAACACTTCAAGACGATTCCCCTTGTGGGAGTCGTCTTTTTTTGTTATAGCTATTGGATTGGAGTGCTTAGAATACAATGTTCATTAAAAAATACTCAATTATGAAATAATTACATACAAGTATTGAAAAAATGAAAAATAATATGGTAATATAGTGTCATGACATAGAGTTGTCATAAAACCAACCGATTCCCTTATAAGGGCGGACCCTGGATGGACCAGAGGAAACAAGGTGACTCGCGGCACACCTCCAGAGAAAGCTTTTAACGGGGAATTTCCATGAATTCCTAAGGAGGAGTACACATGAAAAAGTCTTTGGTTTTTGCTATGGCAATGGCTCTGGGCGTAAGCGCTACTGCTTTTGCTGCTAACCCCTTCTCTGATGTTCCGGCTGGCTCTTGGGCCTACGGCGCTGTAGCCAAACTGGCTGCTGCTGGCATTGTTGACGGCTATCCTGACGGCACCTTCAAAGGTGATCGCACCATGACCCGTTATGAAATGGCACAAATCGTTGCCAAAGCTCTGGCTAAAGGCGCTATCGGCGCTGATGACAGACTGGTCAGCGAATTCGCTGACGAGCTGGACAACCTGGGCGTTCGCGTTGCCAAACTGGAAAAGAACGCTGACATGGTAAAAATTACCGGTCAAGTCCGTATCAGCAACGAACACACCACCGGTGACCTGGGCAAATATGACAATTCTCGGCTGCGTACCCGTCTGTTCTTCACTGGCGAAGTGAACGACAACTGGCACTATGTGTCCATGATTGAAAACAACCAATACTTCGATGGCGGGAACGAATCCGGCAACGATGACGCAGACTTCCAGCGTGCTTACCTGACCGGTAACCTGGGTGTGGTAAACATCACCGCTGGCCGTTACAGCGGTTACTATGGTGATGGCAACATCTATGATACCCGTGTGGATGCGGTAAATGCCAACGTAAAGATGGGTCAGGCTTACCTGGGTGCTACCTACGGTAAAATGGCCAATGCTTCCACCTATTCCTGGACTGCCAAACCTGCTGCTGATTCTGGTTTTGTGGATGGTACTCACAAGGGCGTTGGCGATAAATTCGTACAAGCTACCTTGGGCGGCAATATTGGCAAACTGAACCTGGAAGCCCAATACCTGAAAGCCAATGACCTGAACCTGGACTGGATGACCGGTGATGACACCATCTGGACCGCTGCTGCTACCTACAATACTGGCGACTTCCAGCTGGGTGGTATGTACCTGAAAGGTGACAACGATTCCTGTTGACAAAGCGGACGGCGATGATGACGGCTACGTAATCACCCTGGGCTTCAAAGGTGCTAAAGCTTCCAAACCTGGTTCTTGGGGCCTGTACGGCAAGTACTATGACCAAGGCGCAGCCACCTATATCCAGCACACCATGAGTGGTGAATACGGTGAATTTGGTGCTTCCGGCTTTAAAGGCTACATGGTGGGCGGCAACCTGGCTCTGGCCAAGAACATGGTGACCACCGTTGAATTCTACGACCTGAAGGGCAAAGGCGGCACCGACGAAGGCAAGCATGTACGGACTCTGTGGTCTCAAATGGTTGTAACGTTCTAAGCAAGTTTACAAAAAGTTTTCAAAGACGATTCCCTTTGGGGAATCGCCTTTTTTTGTGCCTTTTGCCTAGGCAGAATGCGGGTTTGCAATTTATTTAACATCACAGCTAATTTTTCTCACATTTGCGATTACTCATATTAGTGGTTGCATGGTGCAAAATAGTTGTGTTAAAATAGGCACGTGACAAAAGGTTGTCACAAAACCAAATACGATTCCTAGTGGCAGCGGACCATGGATAGACCAGAGGAAACAAGGATACTCGCGGTACAGATCGGTGGAAAGCTTCCAGGACGGAATCCTCTCTGATTTCCTAAGGAGGAATTCACATGAAAAAGTCTCTGGTTTTTGCAATGGCAATGGCTCTGGGCGTAAGCGCTACCGCTTTTGCTGCTAACCCCTTCTCCGATGTACCCGCTGGCTCTTGGGCCTACGGCGCTGTAGCCAAACTGGCTGCTGCTGGTATTGTTGACGGCTATCCTGATGGCACCTTCAAAGGTGAACGCACCATGACCCGTTATGAAATGGCTCAAATCGTTGCCAAAGCTCTGGCTAAAGGCGCTATCGGCGCTGATGACAGACTGGTTAGCGAATTCGCTGACGAACTGGACAACCTGGGCGTTCGCGTAGCCAAACTGGAAAAGAACGCTGACATGGTAAAGATTACCGGTAACGTTCGTCTGAGCGATGCTCGTACCACTGGCGATTACGGTAAATCCGATACTTCTAAACTGCGTACCCGTCTGTTCTTCACCGGCGAAGTAAACGACAACTGGCATTACGTTGCTATGTTGGAAAACAACCAAGTATTCAATGGCGAAAACGAATCCGGTGATGATGACACCGATTTCCAACGTGCTTACCTGACCGGTAACATCGGCGTTGTAAACCTGACCGGCGGCCGTTTCCAAGGCTACTACGGCGATGGCAACATCTACGATACTCGGCAAGATGCTGTTAACGCTAACGTAAAGATGGGCAAAGCTTACCTGGGCGCTACCTATGGTAAAATGGCTAATTCTTCCACCTATTCTTGGTCCAAACTGCCTGATCCGAACAAACGTAACTGGGTAGATGCTACTCATGAAGGCGTTGCTGACACCTTTGTACAAGCTACCTTGGGCGGCGATATCGGCAAACTGAATCTGGAAGCCCAATACCTGAAAGCCAACGATGTTAACACCGCTTGGATGACTGGCGATGACACCATTTGGACCGCTGCTGCTACCTACAACACCGGCGACTTCAAACTGGGCGCTATGTACCTGAAAGGCGACAACGACTACGTTGACGATAAAGATGGCGATGACGACGGCTACGTTGTAACCCTGGGCTACAAAGGTGCTTCCGCTGCTAAAGCTGGTTCTTGGGGCCTGTACGGCAAGTACTATGACCAAGGCGTTGCTACCTACATCGCTCATACCATGAACGGTGCATACGATAAGTTTGATGCTAACGGTTTCAAAGGCTATATGGTCGGCGGCAACCTGACCCTGGCTAAGAACATGGTAGCTACTGTTGAATGGTATGACCTGAAGAGCAAAGGCGACAGCGACAAACACGCTCGTACCCTGTGGTCTCAAATGGTTGTTACGTTCTAATTCCTTTAGAACTGTTAAGAAGACGATTTCCTCGGAAATCGTCTTCTTTTTTTATCTTGTTTAATCTCAAACGAATACTTTTAGAAGCCAGTGCCTGTAAAGCCTTGCTTTGTACCAACTGCTACAGTGCGGATAAATATACAAGAAAATGCATGAAAAACCTGTACAATACTGCCCAGGCTGTGTATACTGGAAGACAGTTATTTTCCTAACTCAATTTGTCCGAAAGGGGAATGTGCAATGGTAGAGAAAGAACGGGTGCTTACCCTCCTCCGGGAGCTGATGGCCATAGAAAGTGAAACGGGAACGGCAAAAGAAGCCGCGGCAGAACAATATCTGACTGAGGTAATTGGCAAAATGGGGCATGGCGTCCAGCTCCATACCTTTCCGGTACCGGAGGATGCCCAGGGCTGGGCGGTAATCTGCGGCCTGCTGCCAGGGAAAAAGCCGGATACGGTAATTTTTCTGAACCACCACGATGTGGTCAGTACGGAAATCTATGGCGCACTGCGGCCTTTGGCCTGTACGCCGGATCAGCTGCTCCAGGGCCTTTTGGCAACGGAAACGGATCCTGCCGTCCTGGCGGACCTCCAAAGTGGGGAATGGCTGCCCGGCCGGGGCTCCGCCGATATGAAGGGCGGGGCAGCGGCCCAGCTGGCTGTGCTGGAAGCCTATGCCAAGCAGGGCGGGGGAGACGTTGGCCTTCTCTTTGTGTCCCTCCCCGATGAGGAAGCCTATTCCGCAGGGATGCGTGCGGCACTGCCGGCTCTCCGGCAGCTTCAGCAGCAATTTGGCCTGAAATACCGGGCGGCCATCAACTGCGAACCCGATGAAAAGGAAGCTGGTAAACTGGTGGCTTTTACCGGGTCCGTGGGCAAGCTGCTGCCGGTAGTGCTGGTCCAGGGCAAGTCCGTTCATGTGGGCTCCTACCGCCAGGGGGTGAACCCCTTGGGGGTGATGGCCCGGATCATTGCCGCTACCGAAGGAAACCCGGCCCTGGCCGATACCTGGGAAGGGGAAAGCACGCCGCCCCCTGCCTGGGTGTACCTGAGAGACCGGAAGGAAGTGTACGACGTGTCCACGCCCCAAAGGGTGATGGCCTGTGCCAATTTCCTGACGTATACCAAGACTCCGGAAGACCTGCTGGCCCTTTTAACGGAAACTGCACAGCAGGCTGCCCAGGAAGCCCTGGCCCAGGTGAACAACGGCCTTTCCATGGAAGTGCTCACCAGTGCCCAGCTGCTGGAACGGGCCCAAAACTTGCCGGGCTTTTCTGCCTTTTACGAAAAGCTGCTGGCGGACAGTTTTGCCAAGCTGCAGCAGGGAAAGTCCAGCTATGCCCAGGAAACCATTGCTGTTTTGGAAGCCGTTTTGGACTTTACGGGCTTTACCCAGCCCCTGGTGCTGCTCAGTTTTGCTCCTCCCTATTACCCGGCGGCCAACAGCAAGACCGTGGCCAAGGAGGACTTTGCCGGACTTTGTAAAACCCTCACCCAGCTGACGCCCCTGCGCTTTGACCCTTACTTTAATGGGGTGTCCGATTGCAGCTACTGCTGCGTAGATCCTACACTGGACGGGAAGGTCCTGGCAAAGAATATGCCCCTGTGGGGGAAGGCCTATTCCTTTGATTTTCCGGCCATTGCCCAGCTGCAGATTCCCTTTTTGCTGCTGGGGCCCTGGGGTGTGGATCTCCACCAGCGCACCGAGCGGGTGAATGTGGAAAGCGTTTCTGTTACCCTGCCCCAGCTGCTGGAGAGGGTTTTGGCCTATATGGCAGAGACGGCTGAATAAAAGGCAGTAAAACGTAAAACTCCTGCAATAAAAAGATTCATATCTTGCATAAGTCGCTTTAAAACGCACATAGGTGTTAGTAAAACATACCTATGTGCGCTATTCATGTACAAAATTATAGAAATTATGCAGAAATAAATTTAATGTGAAAATTATTGTCATAATATGCTACAATACAGTTAGGACATGATTTTGTCACATTTATAGAACAGCTTCTGCTGCCAGGAGTGCGTATCAGGAAACTTGAAGGGGGAATGGGTCATGAAGAAGCAAAGCGTTCTTACTATGGTTTTGGCATTGGGCATCAGTTCCAATGCCTATGCAGTGAACCCATTTTCCGATGTGCCTAAAGGTTCCTGGGCCTATGGCGCTGTAGCAAAATTGGCGGCTGGCCTGGAGAGCAGAGAATCGACTGGCACCTTCCCGGGAAAGTATCCTGAGACCCGTTACGAAATGGCCCAAATCGTGGCAAAAGCATTGGCCCAAGGAACCATCGGTGCAGATAACAGGCTGGTCCGGGAATTTGCCCAGGAACTGGACCTGCTGGGCGCCCGGATGCCCCTGCCGGAACGGCCTGCTGGAAGCGGCAAAACTACCAGCAGCCTCAGGGAAGGTGCTTTGCGCCCCAACGTGGAGCAGGGCAAATTGGACGGGGAAACGGCCCCGCAGCTCCGGCCCTGGTTTTTAGGGACAGAGAACGCCAAAGTGCAGTTTGGTCAAACCTACCTGGCGGCCTTCGGCAGCAGGGCGGGGCAGCCGGTCTCTGGCTGGACCGCCCAAACAGAAGGCAAAACAGCCACAGAGGACGGCTTCACCGGCGCTGCCTTGGGCGGCACCCTTGGCAGCCTGAGCCTGGAGGCCCAGTACCTGAAAGCTTCGCCCCAGACTGCCCCCTGGGTTCCAGAAGAAGATACCCTTTGGACAGCAGGCGCCGCCTATCACTTTGGGCCTGTGAGCGTGGGCGGAATGTATCTGAAAGGCGGCAGCGATTCCGCAGCTGAACCTGGCGCTAGTGACGAGGGCTACGTCATCAACCTGCGCTACAAAGGCGCAGAGGCGGCCAAAACCGGCAGTTGGGGCCTTTTTGGCAATTACTACGACCAGGGCGGCACTGCCTATCTTTCCCGTACCCTGAATGGAGCCTACAGCGCCTTTGAGCCCCAGGGCTTTACCGGCTATATGGTGGGCGGCAATTTGACCCTGGCCAAGAATATGGTGGCCCAGGTGGAATATTATGATCTCCAAGGGAAGGGCAACGGCCAGGAAGGCCAGCATGCCCGGACCCTGTGGTCGCAAATGGTGGTCACTTTCTAAATAGGTAAAAGGAGCTATCGTTCGGAATAGCTCCTTTTTGTTATGCAGAAAAGTAATTTAAAAAACAAAAACAATTAATAAAAAGCATAAAGTGGATGAACTGTAGCTTTTTATACAATTTTTAGAGGTTACTTCGCCTAAAAGTACCGCAAAATCAAAAAAATAGCTAAAAAATTGTCCGGAAATTTCTTTCTGTGATAGAATTGAAAAAGACAAATTTCTGTCAAACTTTGGCTTTGCAGCTGCCGGACCGAACAGAGGAAACAAGGCGACTCGCGGGAGGAAGGGCAATGCAGGCCAAACCATTCAAGGAGGAATTCCCATGAAAAAATCCCTGGTATTTGCCATGGCCATGGCTCTGGGCGTAAGCGCCACTGCCTTTGCGGCCAACCCCTTCTCCGATGTGCCCGCAGGCTCCTGGGCCTACGGCGCTGTAGCCAAACTGGCAGCTGCTGGTATTGTTGACGGCTACCCTGATGGCACCTTCAAAGGTGAACGCACCATGACCCGTTATGAAATGGCCCAAATCGTGGCCAAGGCCCTGGCCAAAGGCGCTATCGGCGCTGATGACAGACTGGTCAGCGAATTCGCTGACGAACTGGACAATCTGGGCGTGCGCGTAGCCAAACTGGAACGCAATGCGGACAATGTGAAGATTACCGGTAACGTTCGTCTGAGCAACGTTCATACCACTGGTGATTACGGTAAATCCGATGCCACCAAACTGCGTACCCGTCTGTTCTTCACCGGCGATGTAAATGACAACTGGAACTACGTTGCTATGATTGAAAACAACCAAGTATTTGATGGTCAAAACGAATCCGGCAATGATGACACCGATTTCCAACGGGCTTATCTCACCGGCAACATCGGTGTAGTCAACGTAACTGCCGGCCGTTACGACACCTACTACAGCGACGGCAACGTGTACGATGACCGGGTAGATGCAGTAAACGCCAAAGTGAAATTTGGCCAAACCTACCTGGCTGCTACCTACGGCAAAATGGGCAACGCTTCCACCTATTCCTGGTCCACTGACGGCACCAGACAGGGCGTAGGCGACAAATTCGTCCAAGCTACTCTGGGCGGGGACATCGGCAAATTGAACCTGGAAGCTGCCTACCTGAAAGCCGACGACATCAACACCACCTGGATGACCGGTGATGACAAGATCTGGACGGCTGCAGCCAACTATAACTTTGGGGATGCCAGCCTGGGTGCTATGTACCTGAAGGGCGACAATGACTCCGTGGATAAGGCCAACGGCGATGATGACGGCTACGTCATCAGCCTGAACTACAAAGGCGCAGAAGCTGCCAAACCCGGCACCTGGGGCCTGTTTGCCAAATACTACGACCAAGGCGGCGCAACCTACATTGCCCACACCATGGATGGCGCTTACGATGTCTTCGATGCCAACGGCTTCAAAGGCTATCAAGTAGGCGGCAACCTGACCCTGGCCAAGAACATGGTAGCCCAAGTGGAATACTATGATCTGAAGAGCAAAGGCGGCACCTATGACGGACAACACGCCCGCACCCTGTGGTCTCAAATGGTAGTAACCTTCTAAGCAGCACTTCTCAGCTGCTAAGCTGAAACAAAAGACGAAGAACGGGAATCCTTCTGAAAAGGAGGAAACCGGTTCTTCGTCTTTTTTGTGTGAGAGGCAGGACCAAGAAATTTAACATGCTGGTAACATGCTTTTTGCATTGGAAAAGAGCCGGTAAGTCGGGAGAAGCCGCATGAAAGCTGGAAAATCTAACATGCTGGTAACATGCTTTTTGCGTTGGAACAGAATCAGTAAGTCTGGAGAAGCCGCATGAAAGCTGGATAATCTAACATGCTGGTAATTTGCTTTTCCCTACAATACAAAAGCCGTCAGCGATTTTGCTGGCGGCTTTGTGTTACCCTGTCCTTAATTACCTGGCACAGTTTGTCCGTGTCTTCCTGGGTGGTGGCCCAGCTGGTGCAGAAGCGGATGATGGAGTGGGACCCATCATATTTTTCGCCGAAGTTGTACACGGCGTATTGGCCCAGTTTTTCCATTTTCCCATTGTCAATGATGAAGAAAATCTGGTTGGTGGGGGAATCAAAGACTAGTTCATACCCAGCGTCCACCAGAGCTTTCTTGATTTGCCGGGCATAGGTGATGGCGCTTTCCCCAATATGCAGGTACAGGTCGTCCTTCAGCAGCTCGTCAAATTGGATGCCCAGTACCCGGCCCTTGGCCAGGAGTGCACCGTCCTGCTTGATGATGGTGAAGAAATGGGGAATCAGGTCCGGATTGGGGAGGACAATGGCTTCGCCCAGCAGGGCGCCGCATTTGGTGCCGCCAATGTAGAATACGTCGCACAGTCGGCCCAGGTCTGCCAGGGTCACGTCATTTTCCGGGCAGGCCAAGGCGTAGGCCAGACGGGCTCCGTCCACAAACAGGGGAATGTGGTGTTCCCGGCATACCTGGCTGATGGCCTCTAATTCTTCCAGGGAGTACAGCACGCCAAATTCGTTGGGGTGGGACAGGTAGACCATCCCCGGCATCACCATATGGTCCCGGTTGCCGTCCTGCTCGTAGTCCGCCAGGCACAGGGCAACTCCGGCGGCGGAAATTTTCCCTTCTTCAGAGGGAATGGCCAGGACTTTGTGGCCGCCTGCCTCAATGGCACCGGCTTCGTGTACGCTGACGTGGCCGCTGTCAGCAGAAATGACGCCCTGGTAGGGCCGGAGTACAGCACCAATTACGGCTGCATTGGCCTGGGTGCCGCCGCTGACAAAATGGATGGCTGCGCTAGGGGTGCCGCAGGCCTTCCGGATTCGCTCCCGGGCAGACTCACAGATTGCGTCCGTGCCGTAGCCCGGGGTTTTCAGCAGATTGGTATCCAGCAGCCGCTGCAGGATGGCCGGATGGGCCCCTTCCTGGTAATCGCTGGCAAAATACAGTTTTTGGTTTTCCATATTATCTCCTCGTTTCTTGACAGGCTTAGGGTCAAATTAATTTTATTGTACTCCAGGCAGGGAGCGGGAGCAAGCCGGAAAACAGCTCCAGGAAAGGCTTCTGGTATACCGTTGGTTTACATTTCCCTTTTCAGGCTGTAGAATGGGAAAGAATAGGGGAGTCTGTTTGAATCTGCCGAAGGGGGAACTGCCATGAACTTGCTCCAACTCCAATACTTTGTGGAAGTCTGCCGGGAAGGAAACTTCACCCGGGCAGCTGTCAATATTCACGTCACCCAGCCCACCCTGACCAAAGCCATCAAGGAACTGGAAAAGGAATTTCAGGTATCCCTGCTGTACCGGGGCAAAGGGGGCGTCATGCCCACCCCGCCGGGGCAGGATCTCCTGCGCATGGCCAAACCGGTGCTCCAGGACGTGGACCATATCCAGCGGGTCATGGAAAGCTATGGCTCCAGCCAGCAGGTGCTGCGGCTGGGAACCACCTTTATGACCAACGCTTCCTGCTTTCCTGATTTTTACCAAAGCCTCCACGCCCGCTTTCCGGAAATCGACGTGGAAGTCACCTCCGAACTGGTGCCCAGCCTGCTGCAAAAGCTGGAAGACCGGCAAATCAACCTGCTGCTGGTGCCCTATACCCCGGAGAATAACCACTTCCCGTACTTTCTCTGGTGCCGCCGGCGCTTCCTGTTTGTGGTGCCGGAAAACCATCCCCTGGCCCAGCGGAAAACCGTGGGCTTTCGGGACATTTGCCATGAACCGCTGATTTCCTACTTTGGGGACCAATTCCTGATGCGCCAGGGCCTGCCGGAAAAACTCCAGAGGGCTGGCGGAGAGCTGAAGATTGTCCACCGCTGCAACCAGATTCAGGTCATGCAGCAGCTGATCCAAAAAGGCATGGGCTGCGGCTTTATGATGGAAGACTCCTTTACCCAGGGCGGCGGGGTAGTGGGTATCCCTATGGAAGACGAATTCACCGTGGACGTGTACGCCATGTGGAACAAGGACTTCGAAAAGATTTTCCTGTTCAAGGACGTGGTTCAATACCTGAAACAACAGGCCGAGAAAAACCTGGCCCAATAGCCATAAAAAATAACCGGACGCTTCCTGTGGGGAGAGTCCGGTATTTTTGATAAAATCATGTATAGATATAAGATATAATTGATGGACGGAATACCACAGCGGGTGGTTTCCTGCAATCTGCACTATTGCAAAATAATCATATTGACAAATATCGATTTGATACCTACAATGTATTTATCATATTGATAATAATCGATGGGACGCTGCCGCAGCCCATTGGGAAAAGAGGTATTACGATGAATGCAATAGATGCAGCGCTGGTGTGCAAAGCCTTGGGTGACAGTCATCGGATGCAGATTGTCCAGCTTTTGACTCAGGGGGAATTGTGCGCCTGCAATTTGTTGGAACATTTTCAGATTGCCCAGCCCACCTTGTCCCACCATATGAAGGTGCTGACGGAATGTGCCTTGGTCCAAAGCCGGAAAGAGTGGAAGAACACCTATTATTCCCTGAACTGCGATACCCTGCTGGCCTTTCGCAGTTTTATTGACTCTCTCCAATGTGGGGAGGCCTGTTATCGCAGGGCGGAACCCTGTCAGGAGGTGCAGCCATGACCCAGGCAAAACCCGGTATTTCTTCTTTCCAAAGTCATCTCAGCTGGTGGGTGCTGGGCTGTATGGTGATTGGCGTAGCCCTAGGCACCGCGGTCCCGGCGCTGCCGGAGGCTTTGGGCAAGCTTCAGCTGGCGGGCATTTCCCTGCCCATTGCAGTGCTGATTTGGGTCATGATTTATCCCATGATGATAAAAGTGGATTTTAACAGCATCCGGGCTATCGGCGAGAATCCCAGAGGTCTTTTTGTGACCTGGGTGGTGAACTGGCTGATTAAACCCTTTACCATGTACGGCTTTAGCTGCCTGTTCCTTTATGGGCTGTTTCGCATCTGGATTGCCCCGGATCTGGCTACCCAATATTTAGCGGGAATGGTGCTTCTGGGAGCCGCTCCCTGTACGGCCATGGTCTTTGTCTGGAGCACCCTGACCCACGGAAATCCGGCCTACACCGTGGTGCAGGTTGCCACCAATGACCTGATTATCCTGGTGGCCTTTGTGCCTATTGTTTCCTTTCTGTTGGGCGTTTCCCAGGTATTTGTGCCGTACAGTACCCTGTTTGTGAGCATCTTCCTTTTTGTGGTGATTCCCCTGGTTTTTGGCGTGGCCACCCGGGCCTATGTTACCCGCCGTTACGGGCAGCAGTATCTGGAAGAAACGTTTCTGCCCAAATTTGACGGCATTACCACCCTGGGCCTTTTGCTGACGCTGGTGCTGATTTTCAGCTCCCAGGCTGGGGTGATTTTGGCAAACCCCGTCCATATTGTACTTCTAGCAGTTCCTTTGGTGGTGCAGACCCTGTTTATCTTCGGGCTGGCCTATGCCCTCTGTTGGTTTTTGCGGCTTCCTTTTGCTATTGCTGCTCCCGCCGGTATGATTGGAGCCTCCAACTTTTTTGAACTGGCAGTGGCAGTGGCGGTGGCTCTCTTTGGCACCACCAGTCCGGCTGCTTTGGCTACTACCGTGGGTGTACTGACAGAAGTGCCTGTCATGCTGCTTTTGGTGCGTTTTGCCAATGCTACGAAAGGGTGGTTCTCCCATGACTAAGCCAGTGATTGCCTTTGTATGTGTCCATAATGCCTGCCGCAGCCAGTTGGCGGAAGCCCTGGCAAGGAAACTGGCGGGGGACGTATGGACCAGCTGCTCGGCAGGAACCCAGCCCGCCAAAGAAATCGATCCGGAAGCCTGCCACCTTTTGGCCAAGCTGTACCAGATTGATATGAAGGCCCAAGGCCAGTATTGCAAAACCTTGGACCAGCTGCCGCCCCTGGATGGGGTGGTGACCATGGGCTGCGGCGTCCAGTGCCCAGCCCTGCCGGCCCGCTGGCGTGAAGATTGGGGTTTGGAAGACCCCACCGGCAAAGGAGAGGAAGCCTATCGCCAGACCCTGGAACGCCTAATAAAGAAAATCCAAGCTTTGAAAGTGCGGCTGGAAGCGGAAAAGCAAAAAGAATTGAACGGCAAAGCCTAACAGAAAAGCTTATAGCAACAAATCCCCCGGTGCGCATCGCAGCGGGGGATTCTTTAGTTTGGAGGACAGCTTCTCTCCAGTTTATAAGCTGGTTACTACCGGGTTGTTCAGATAATCGTACACCCGCCGTACTTCCTTGACGTTCCGGGTGTCTAGCATTTGGGGCCGGCCCAGGTCCAGGCTGGCAATCTGCTGCATTTCTGCGTCCGTCAGGGCAAAGTCCCAGATGGCCAGGTTCTGCTCCATCCGTTCCTTATGGACGGATTTGGGGATAATCACCACGCCCCGCTGTACGTTCCAGCGCAGGATGACCTGGGCAGTAGTTTTGCCGTGGGCCTCGGCAATGGCGGAGAGCACCGGGTTGGTGAACATACCGTTCATGCCTTCGGCAAAGGGCGCCCAGGCCTCCGGCTGCACGCCGTATTCCTTGAGCAGGGCCAGTTCGTCAGCCCGCTGGTAGAAGGGATGCAGTTCCAGCTGGTTCACCGCCGGCACAATATCTGTATTGAAGCACAGGTCCACCAGCCGGTCGGGCAGGAAGTTGCAGACGCCGATGGCCCGGATTCGTCCGGCCTGATAGAGCTCCGTCATGGCCCGCCAGGACCCGTAGTAATCCGCCAGGGGCATATGGATCAGGTACAGGTCCAGGTAATCCGTCCCCAGTTTCTTACAGGACCGGTCAAAGGCTTCCTTGGTCTTTTCGTAGCCCATTTCCTGCATATAGGCCTTGGTGGTCAGGAAAAGTTCCTGCCTGGGAACGCCGCTTTCCTTGATGGCGGCGCCCACCGCTTCCTCATTCTGGTAGCTGCTGGCTGTGTCCAGCAGCCGGTAGCCCAAGTTTAGGGCGTCCTTCACCGCCTGCTTGCACTGTTCCAGGTCCGTGACCTGGAACACCCCAAAGCCTTCCTGGGGCATTTTTACACCATTATTTAGCGTTACAAAAGGGATAGTCATAAAAGCATAGCTCCTTTCCTTGCAAACCTGCAATTGCTTGCTGATTATACCTTAACACTAAAGTCCAGTTGAATGTCAAGAGCTGGAAGAAAGTGAAATTATGAATTCCAATTGGCTAAAAACCATGCGTTTTTTGTTATGCCAGATCCCAGGCAGCGGCAGGCTTTCCGCCGTCATTTGTCCTGGCTGGCCTTTGCCGCTATAATAAAAGCAGTGACCGTCCAGCAGACGGCCCGGGGTCAGCACCCCTAAACGCAATAAACCTGGTGCGGCCCAGCTATTCTCTGCGAGGTGATTTTCTTGTCTTCCTCTCCTAAAATGATTCAGGTCCGGGGCGCCCGGGTCCATAATCTGAAAAATATCAATGTGGATATTCCTTTACACAAAATTGTGGGTATTGCCGGGGTGTCCGGTTCGGGGAAATCCTCCCTGGCACTGGGCATCCTCTATGCCGAAGGCTCTCGACGGTACCTGGAGTCCCTGTCCACCTATACCCGGCGGCGAATGACCCAGGCCCAGCGGGCAGATGTGGACGAGGTGCGCTACGTGCCGGCCGCCCTGGCCCTCCACCAGCGGCCTGGGGTGCCGGGTATCCGCAGTACCTTTGGCACCCTCAGTGAGCTGTCCAACAGCCTGCGGCTGATATTCTCCCGGCTGGCCAGCCACCGCTGCCCCAACGGCCATTATGTGCCGCCCTCCCTGGCGGTAGCCGCCATGCAGGAAATTACCTGCCCGGAGTGCGGCGCCAAATTCTACGGGCCAGGGGCCGAAGATCTGGCCTTTAACAGCCGGGGCGCCTGTCCCACCTGCGGCGGTACGGGCATCGTGCGGACGGTGAACCAGGCCTCCCTGGTGCCCGACGAGAACCTGACCATCGACCAGGGGGCCGTGGTGGTGTGGGGGACCCTGATGTGGTCCCTGATGAAGGAGGTGTGCCGGGAAATGGGGGTGCGTACGGACGTGCCCTTTAAGGACCTGACGCCAAAAGAAAAATGGGTCGTTTACCACGGCCCGGCGGAGAAAAAGCACATTCTCTACATCAACCCCAAAACTCAGCAGAGCACCGAGCTGGATTTTACCTATTACAACGCCAACTATACCGTGGAAAATGCCCTGGCCAAGGTCAAGGATGAAAAGGGCATGAAGCGGCTGGAGCGGTTCCTGAAGGAAGGGGTCTGCCCGGACTGCCACGGCTCCCGGATGTCGGAAGCTACCCGGGCGCCCCGGCTCCGGGGGATTGGCCTGGACCAGGCTTCCCAAATGACCCTGGACGACCTGGTGGTCTGGGTCCGGGGAGTGCCCGCTTCCCTGCCGGAAGAAATGCGCCCCATGGCCCAAAGCATCTGCGAAGCCTTTTTGGACACGGCCAAACGGCTGAGGGACCTGGGGCTGGGGTACCTGTCCCTGGACCGGGCTTCCGGCACACTGTCCACCGGGGAGCGGCAGCGGGTCCAATTGGCCCGGGCCGTGCGGAACCGGACCACCGGGGTACTGTACGTGCTGGACGAGCCCTCCATTGGGCTCCATCCCTATAACCTCCAGGGGCTCACGGCGGTGCTGGACGACCTGGTGGCGGACGGCAACTCGGTGGTACTTGTGGACCACGATACCCAGGTTCTTTGCCACAGCCAGTATCTGCTGGAAATGGGACCGGGGTCCGGGGCTGACGGCGGAAAGCTGGTAGCCCAGGGCACAGTGGCGGAGCTGGAGCAGAATCCCCAGTCCCTGATTGGCCCCTACCTGCAAAAGGAGGAAAAGCCCCACCTGCTGCCCCCGGGACTGCCCCAAAAAGAACTGTTTGCCAAGGGAACCCTGCACCTGGCAACGGACCAGCTTCACACGGTGCAGCCCCTGGACGTCAAGCTGCCGCTAGGGCGCCTCACGGTGGTCACCGGGGTTTCCGGCTCCGGGAAGACCACCCTGGTACTGGAGAGCCTGATTCCTGCCCTGAAGGCTGCGATAGAAGGCACGCCCCTTCCGGCCCACGTGAAAAGCGTGGAAGCCCCGGGCATCTCCCAGGTGAAGCTCATCGATGCCACCCCCATCGGCATCAACGTCCGCTCCACCGTGGCCACCTACGCCGGGATTCACGACGAGCTGCGGAAGGTGTACGCCCGCACCGAGGACGCCAAAGCCCTGGGGTACAAGGCCGGGGACTTTTCCTATAATACCGGCAAACTCCGCTGCCCTACCTGCGACGGCACCGGGCAAATCTCCCTGGACGTGCAGTTTCTGCCGGACGTGGACATTCCCTGTCCGGACTGCCGGGGCTCCCGCTACAGCAAGGAGGCCCACGCCATCCATCGGAAGGCCAAGGACGGGCATAGCTACAGTTTGCCGGAGCTGATGAATATGAGCGTGGACCAGGCCCTCCTTGCCTGCAAGGGACTCAGCCTGCTCCAGCGCCGGCTTCAGGTGCTCCACGACCTGGGCCTGGGGTATTTGACCCTGGGCGAAGAAACTCCCGGTCTTTCCGGAGGCGAAGCCCAGCGGCTGAAACTGGCCAGCGAAATGGGCAGGGGCCAGGGGGATACGGTCTTTGTGTTTGACGAGCCCACCATAGGCCTCCACCCCAAGGACGTGGAAACCCTGCTGGGGGTATTCCATCAGCTCCTTGACCTGGGAGCCACGGTGCTGGTCATCGAGCACGACCTGGACGTGATTCGTGCCGCAGACTACCTGGTGGATATGGGGCCCGGCGGCGGCAAGGCTGGCGGCCGGATTGTGGCCCAGGGCACGCCCCAGGAAATCCGCAGCTGCCTGGACAGCGTAACGGGACGCTTTATCTGAACGCAAAAAAAGATGTTTCTCTGCACCCGCAGAAAAACATCTTTTTTTTATCAAGCTCAGGCCAAGCCTTTTTCCCTGACCAGCTGCAAAAAGTTGTGCAGGACTCTGGCGGTAATGCCCCAGATCATCTTGTCCTTCCAGGGATAGAAGTACACTGTGTAGTCAAACTGGGGCTTCCAGCCCGGCTTGACCGGTGCCACCAGGCCCTCTGGGAAATCGTCTTCCCGGTGGGTACCAATCTGGATGGTGCCCGTTTCCGGGGTCATGGCCAGCAGGTCCTTCAGGGGAACGGCAAATACCTCGCCCACCTCCTCAGGGTCCACGGTCAGCTCCTGGCCTTCCTGGAGAATCCCTGCAAAGGGGAAAATCAGGGGACCCATGGGGCCGTAGAAATAGGGCAGGGGGCCCAGCACCTGGACGGAGGAACGGGGAATCCCCAGTTCTTCTTCCGTTTCCCGGAGCGCCGTATAGAGCAGGGTGGGGTCGCTGTCCTCCCGGTGGCCGCCAGGAAAGCAGATATCCCCGGGCTGCCAGGTCATGGTGGAAGCCCGCACCTCAAAAAGAATCTCCCAGCCCTCCTGCCCCCAGCGCAGGGGAAGAAGCACGGCGGATTCCCAAATCTTCAGGGTCCGGTCTGCTTTCAGGCCCTGGTCCGTCCAAAGGGCTGCCAGCTGCTGCCGCCCCGTTGTTTCGTTTGTCATAGTGATGTATCCTCCCGGGGAAATCCCCGCTGTTATGCCTTGCTATTTTGTCCCGCCCAAAGGCAGGAAGCACTTCTTTCTAGTGTACAATATTTCACGGCTGGCGGCAATATCCCCCTGGGCAGCTTCCTTTATGGTTATGATTTTCTAACTTACAGCCGCTACGCTTACCCCTTCCCAACTTTCTTGACAATGGCCCGGGCTGGCCTTAGACTAGTAACTAAGTAGAAGAATATCGCCAGCACTTGTGGGGCCAGCCGTTCCTCAGGTGTTCTTTTTTTACTGAAATTTAGATTCCAGGTGGTTATTATGAGTAATCCTACCCAAAGCAGCAGCGATGTTGCCATGCACGTTTCCTATGTGAGCATTGTCATCAACCTGATGCTCAGCACCTTTAAATTCCTGGCCGGGATTTTTGGCCATTCCGCCGCCATGATTTCCGATGCCATCCACTCCGCTTCCGATGTGTTCAGTACCATCATCGTGATTTTCGGGGTGGTGCTGTCCAGCCGGGCCTCCGATGAGGACCACCAGTACGGCCACGAAAAGCAGGAGTACATTGCCACCCTGTTCCTGGCCTTTATCCTGCTGTTCACCGGCCTGGGCATTGGCTACGAAGGCGTGACCACCATTATCCATAAAACCTATGTGAACCGGGAAGCCCCGGCCTTTATTGCCCTGGCCGCTGCCGTGATTTCCATTGTCACCAAGGAAGCCATGTTCTGGTACACCAAGCACGCCGCAGACGAAATCCACTCCGGTGCCCTGATGGCCGATGCCTGGCACCACCGCAGCGACGCCCTGTCCTCCATTGGTTCCTTTATCGGTATCTTTGGGGCCCGGATGGGGTATCCCATTATGGATCCCCTGGCCTCCATTGTCATTTGCCTGATGATTATCTACGCGTCTGTGGGCATATTCCACGATGCCTCCGACAAGCTGGTGGACCACGCCTGCAACGAAGAAACCATTCAGGATATGCGCAACCATGTCATGGACCAGCCCGGAGTCCGGGGCATTGACTCCATCAGAACCCGCCTTTTCGGCGCCAAATTCTACGTGGACATTGATATTACCGCCGACGGGAACCTGAGCCTGTTCAAGGCCCACCATATCGCCGACGAGGTCCACGATACCATCGAGCAAAACTTCCCGGAAGTCAAGCACTGCATGGTTCACGTATCCCCCGATCCCCATATCCCCTGCAAGGAAGATATCTGGGACCACCGGCCGGACGATAAATAGGAAACACAGGCAAACAGCCGTTCCCCACTCACAGGAGAGTGGAGGACGGCTGTTGTTGTCTATTAGGGCTGGGCTGCCGGGTCCTCCCCCTGGGGCAAAGCTGCGGGGGCAGAGGAGGCTGGCTGGTGTCCTGCCCGGGCTTCCTGTTCGGCTGGCCCATAAATGCTGGGGGAATGGCCGGACTCTGTGATGTAGGGCGTCAGCAGCATACAGACTTCTGTCTTGCTTTTGCTCCGGGAGCGGAACTTGAAGAATTCGCCTAAAAGCGGCAGCTTGGACAACAGGGGCACGCTTTCCAGCCGCCGCTGCTCCTGCTCGCTGATGAGGCCGCCAATCACCAGGGTTTCCTTTTCCCGCATACGCACGTGGGTGTCTGCGGTGCGGCTGGTAATCCGGTAGTTCTTCAGCTCGGCAATCAGGGTGGGGGTGCTGACTTCCGTATGGACCTGGGCGGTAATCAGCCCGTCCTGGCTGAGAATGGGAGTGTAGGACAGCCGGATGCCGGCGTCCACGTATTCCGTGGTGGTGCTGGTGGTGGAATTGGTAACCTTTTCCGTGACGACGGGAATATGGTCGCCGATAAAGATGCTGGCTTCCTTGCCCGGCAGGGTAATAATTCGGGGCGTAGCCAGAATTTTGGCCTTCCCCTCCTGGCACAGGGCGGACAGCACAGCCTGGAACTGGGTGGAATAGCCGTGGCCCAGATGGATGCGCCCGGCGTAGGTTTCCTGGCTGCCGCTGTCCTCCGTTTGGTCGGTACTTTTCGTGGGCAGGGGACCCCAGTTCCATTGCAGCCCCAGCTCCCGGGAAGCGTCTTCGTCCAGGGAGAGAATCCGGGCTTCCAGGGTAATCTGCCGGGTGGGGCGGTCCAGGGTTTCCAAAGCCTTGGCCAGTTGCCGGTCCTGGGCCGGGTCGCCGCCAAATAGCAGGGTGTTGGTGATGCTGTCGTAGGATAGGGGGCCAGTAAACAGGGGCCTTAGGGTTTCCGCCGTTTCCTTGGCTGGAATGTATTCCAAAGGGTGCAGGGACAGGCTGCCAAAGCGCTGCTTGAACCGCTCCGGAGTGGACACTAGATAGACCTTTCCCTCCCGGCGGCAGCTAAGGCCGCTGCTTTGGGTAATCAGGTCCAAAGCTTCCTCAAAGGGCAGCTCGTGGAGCTCCAGGGAAATCGTCTGCCGCAGCTCCGGGTCTGTGATGATGCTTTCCCCGGACAGGGAGGCCAGGGTTTGGAGCACGTCCCGCACCGGTGCCCGGTCCACGGACAGGGAAATGGGCGGAGCGGCCAGCACCAGGCGTGGGAGCAGCAGGAAGCAAAGTGCTAAAAACAGGGCCTTCATGGCAGCACCTCCCCAAGGGCCACTTCCCCCTGGGTGGTGGTTAGGGAGCGGGAGCCGATGGCGGTAATCCTGCTGCCATTGGGAAGGGTATCCCCTTCCTGGGTGCGGAGTACCCCCTGGGCCGTGGACCACAGGGCCTGGCGCTTGCCTTGGCAGGACAGGAGCCCCAAAAGCCGGGGCCGGACGGCTGCTGGCTGGGGCGCGGCCGCAGTGCCGCTGCTGGGAATTGAAATTGCACCTGTTTTGGGGGCAGCGGTTTTGGGCACCGTCGGAGAAACGGTTACTGGATGGTTTAAGGGCCGGAACGGGTCCCGCTGGGGGGACACCCGGTTCTTTTGTACTTGTAAGGTGGAGGCTGGGAGTTGGGGCTTTGTCTGCTGGGTTTTCACTTTGGGTACCGGGGGCACGTCCGGATAGGGCAGGGGACGGCTGTATAGGTACAGGGAAAGTGCCGTGCAGCCCAGCAGCAGGGGAAATACCAGGTGGACGGGACGGATTTGGGGCAGGGAATAGGTGGAAAGAAAAGCGGTGAGCATAAGCGGTCCTCCTTGGAAAAAATGTGGCCTTCTCCCGATTATTATAAAAGAAAACCCGTTTATTTCAATAACTTTGAAACGAACGGGTTATTTGGCATAATAAAAGGGAAATCAAGCTTTAGGAGGACGCAATGGGACCATCAATTTCCACTTCACAAAGCCACTTTATTCTATTGTCTACGCACGTGCTGCCGGAAGAAACAGGCGGGGCAGCTTCTCCGGCCATTGCCCTGGCAGAAACCCTGCTGAATCAGGGCCTGGGCCTGGGGGCTAGCGATATCCATTTGGAACCGGGCAAGGACGGACTTCAGGTCCGCTGCCGGATTGACGGGGTGCTCCAATTTCTCACCCTGGTGCCCAAACATCTCCAGGAACCGCTGTTGTCCCGGTTTAAGATTATGGCGGGGCTGGATATTGGGGAAAAACGTCTGCCCCAGGATGGCAGGCTCCAGGGAGAATGGGAAGGCCGCCTGGTGGATATCCGGGTTTCCTCCCTGCCTACGCTCTACGGGGAGACCCTGGTACTCCGGCTGCTGGACCGGCAGCGGGTGCGGCTGGAATTGGGCGCCCTGGGCTTTCCCCAGCACAATCTGGCCCAGTTGCGCCAGGCCGTACTGCAGCCCCATGGGCTGATTCTGGTTACCGGGCCTACGGGCAGCGGCAAATCCACTACGCTGTACGCTCTCCTCAGCACCCTGGACCGCCAGGGGAAAAATATCATTACCGTGGAAGACCCGGTGGAGTACCAGCTGGACGGCATCAGCCAGGTGGCGGTGAACCGGAAGGTGGGCTTGGATTTTGCCCGCTCTTTGCGCACCATTTTGCGCCAGGATCCGGACATTATCATGTTGGGGGAAATCCGGGACCGGGAAACGGCCGCCATGAGCATCCAAGCGGCCCTGACCGGACATTTGGTGTTCAGCACTCTGCACACCAATACGGCAGCAGGAGCGGTGACCCGGCTGCTGGATATGGGGGTGGAGCCCTATCTGTTGGCGGCTGCTTTGCAGGCAGCTGCTGCCCAGCAGTTGGTGCGGGTGCTCTGTCCCCATTGCAAAAAACAACTGCCCCAGGCAGCTGGCTGGGAGCGCAGCTATCTGGGGGTCTCGGAGCAGGTGCCTCTCTATACGGCGGTGGGCTGTCCCCATTGCCGGCATACGGGCTACCAGGGGCGGCTGGCTCTCCAGGAAGTCCTGCTGCTGGATGAAGGTCTGCGCCGGCAAATCCTTCAGGGGGCCGGAGAACAGCAGCTGGAACAGGCGGCCTGCGCCGCCGGTATGACCACCCTGTGGGAAGATGGCCGGCAGAAGGTGCTCCAGGGGATTACCTCCCCGGAGGAGCTGCTCCGGGTGCTGGGACCCCGGCCGGGCTTAGCTGCTGGCCAGGGCCTTTAGCTCGGAACAGATGGCCCGGTGCTCCGCAGAAAAAATGCTGTTGCGCACCCAGATAAAGTCAAAATCGTGTTCCATGGAAAAATCCTGCAAATGGAGCTGGTGGCAGCTGCCCTGGGCCAGCTCCTTTTCTACGGCAATCCGGTACAGGAAGGTGATGCCGCAGTCCTGGCACATCAGCCCAATAATGGTATGCATATTGCCCACCTGGATATAGTGGGCGAAATCGCTGATGGTCAGGTCTTGCAGGGCCAGGTTCCGCTCCAGGATGTTCCGGGTACCGGAGCCGGGCTCCCGGACAATCAGCCGTTCGCAGAGCAGATCCCGCAGCCGCCGGGGTTCCCGGGCAAACTGGTGGGAGGCGGCGCACACTGGCACAAAGGCTTCCGTACTGTAGGGCATATGGTCAAATTGGTTGGCGGGATAGTATCCCTCCACCAGGGCAAAGTCCAGCTGGCCCTGTTCCAGCAGCTCCAGCAGTTCCTTGGTGTTGCCAAAAACCACTTTGATATTTTTTTCCGGGTGGCGCTTGCAGTAGGCGGCCAGGGGCTGGGTCACGGCGTATTCTCCAATGGTCATGGTGACCCCGAAAAACAGCTGCTGGGAGGGGGCCTCCGCTGTCTGCATCCGGCGGCGCACCTCGGCCTCATCGTTGCGCATGACGGAAACTGCCGACCGCAGGACCTTTCCGGCCGGGGTCAGGCGCAGCCGGCGGCCGTCGTGGATAAACAGGGGCATTCCGTACTGTTTTTCCAAAAACCGGATATGCTGGGATACAGCGGGCTGGGTCAGGTTCAGCTGCTCGGCGGCCCGGGTAAAATTCATGGTCTGGCAAACACATAAAAACGTTTCTAACCGTGGTTCCATAAGCGCCTCCATAACAATAATTTATAGGCTCATTATAAAACATAATTTTTTATTTCGGAAGACCTCTGCTATAATAATGAGCGAACTTTCAAAAAACTACTTGGGGCGCCGGGAAGCCGGGGCCTGGAACGGGGGAGAAACATGGGTCAAACAAAAACAAAAGGAATCCTGGTCTGCCTGGCCATTGCCATTCCAGCCTGGATCTGCGGGAAGCTGTTTCCGGTAATCGGGGGTGCTGTCATTGCCATCTTGCTGGGTATGGTGATTACCATGCTCTGGACGGACAAGGGCAATGCGGAACCGGGCATCAAATGGACGTCCAAAATCATTTTGCAGGCGGCCGTAGTGCTGCTGGGCTTTGGCATGGACCTGAACGTGGTGGCTGCCACCGGCAAGCAGTCCCTGCCCATTATCGTCTGCACCATTTCCACTTCGCTGATTTTGTCCTACCTGCTGCACAAGGCCATGAACATTCCTACCAAGATTTCTACCCTGATTGGGGTGGGGTCTTCCATCTGCGGGGGTTCCGCCATTGCTGCTACGGCGCCGGTGGTCCATGCGGACGATGAAGAAGTGGCCCAGGCGATTTCTGTTATTTTCTTCTTTAATGTACTGGCCGCCATTCTGTTCCCCATGCTGGGGGCTGCATTGGGCTTTAGTACGGTCAGCGGGGAAGGGTTCGGGATCTTTGCCGGCACCGCTGTCAACGATACCTCCTCGGTAACCGCTGCCGCTGCTACCTGGGACAGCATGTGGAACCTGGGGAACGCCACCCTGGATAAGGCTGTGACGGTAAAGCTTACCCGGACCCTGGCCATTATTCCCATTACGGTGGCCCTGTCCCTGTATTATGCCAAAAAGGAAGAAGACCTGGAAGCCAAGGAAGGGAAGAAGAAACTGAGCATTTCCTCCCTGGTTCCCAAGTTTATCATCTACTTTGTGCTGGCTTCCATTGTGACCACCATTGCCCTGCATATGGGGGTGGGCCACGAGGTCTTTGGGCCGTTAAAGACACTGAGCAAATTCATGATTGTCATGGCCATGGCCGCCATTGGGCTAAACAGTAACATCGTCAAGCTGGTGAAAACCGGGGGCAAGCCCATCTTGCTGGGGGGCTGCTGCTGGATCGGCATTACCGTGGTCAGCCTCTTGCTGCAGCATATGATGCATTTGTGGTAAGGAATAGGAGAAAATAAAAAGGGGTTGGGAAATAATAAAACTTCCATCGTCGCCTGCGGCGACACTTCCCGAGCGGTTCGCCGTACTCCAGTCAGTTTCGCCCACAGGGCTCACTTCCTGGACGGCTATCGCATGGGCCTTATTAACCAAACAGCCTCTTGCAGAATTTGTTGGGCTGTTTGGATGCGGCCGCAATGCTTGCAGGAAGCGTTCCAGACCTCTACTGGTCAAGTGACAGCGAAGGGTAGTGTCTAGTATTTACATACTGTGATTTCTTCTCAAAACTTGTTTAGCACACGACCAGTATGGGTCTAAGACTAGCCCGGCAAAGCGTTGCGCCACATCCAAGAGCATGTCAGTTTATCAAAATGCTCTTGGCTAATGTGAGCCATGTGATAGCAGCCCAAGAAGCAAGCCCGCGGGGCGCGGCTGATTGGAGTGCTGCGAACCACTAAGGGGCCGTCAGTCCGCAGGACTGACTGAGGAAGTTTATTAGGATACATTAGGATATGTCTATAACGAACAAAAAATGGCTTGCGAACTAGGTTGAGTTCGCAAGCCATTTTTATTGTTCGTTTTGCAGTGCGCAAAATCGT
>NZ_QRMX01000006.1:115942-134322 GCF_003472805.1 Acidaminococcus sp. AM05-11
AAATCGTTTTTAATACCACCGGGTCATGGGCAGGTCGTTGTTGGTGCCCTTGGTGAACAGCAGCTGATGTACGTCGATGTAGCCAATGTAGAAGGCTGCGGCGCAGCCGCACAGATACAGTTCCCACATCCGGACGAAGTCTTCGCCCCGGTGGGCAGCAATCTTTGCCTTTACCTTCTGGAAGTTGGCATTCCAGCATTGCAGGGTCTTGGCGTAGTGCCGCCGCAGGCTTTCGGCGTCCAGCAGCTGGAAGGGGCCTTTGTCCCCCAGTTCGATGATTTCGTAGATGGTGGGCAGGGTGCCCCCCGGGAAAATGTATTTTCGCATCCAGGGGTTGCTGTTGATCTGGTCCCGGCCGTTGATAAAGTGCAGCAGGAACAGGCCGCCTTCCTTCAGCACCTGGTCCACCACGGTCATGTACTGTTCGTAGTGGGAGCGGCCTACGTGTTCCAGCATGCCTACGCTGACCACCCGGTCGAAGGTAAGGCCCTTTTTGGGCAGGTCCCGGTAATCCAGGAGCTCAATGCGTACCTGGCCTTCCAGGCCCAATTCCTTGATCCGTTTTTGCCCCATGGCCCACTGTTCCTTGCTCAGGGTGCAGCCATAGCCTCTGACCCCGTAGAGCTTGGCTGCTTCCAAAAGCAGATAGCCCCAGCCGCAGCCAATATCCAGTAGGCTCATGCCCTTTTCCAGATGCAGTTTTTCCAGGATGTAGTGGACCTTGTTTTTCTGGGCCTGTTCCAGGGTGTCGTCCGGGTTCTTGAAATAGGCACAGGAATAGCTCAGGGTAGGATCCAGCCACTGTTCGTAGAACTCATTGCCCAGGTCATAATGGGAGCAGACTTCTTCCCGCTGGGTGGATTTGTCTTCGGAAGGGTAGAGCAGGTGGTTCACTGCTTTCCGGTCCAGGGAGAACCGGTCCATCTGCTCCAGGAGGCATTTCAGCACGGTGAACAGATCCCCGTCCACTTCAATATCCCCCCGCATATAGGCTTCGCCCAGGGCCATGGTGGTGGAAGTCACTAGTTCCTTTTTTGGTACATCTTTGTGGATGATGATCCGGAACAGGGGCTTGCCGGTGCCGATGGTGTAGGTCTTGCCCTTCAGGTCCAGCTCGAAACAGTATTTGTCAAAGCGCTGGAGATAATAGGCCATAAAATCATCCATCAAATGCATGTTCACAGCAATCGCCTTCATTTCTATAGATTTGAAGTCCTTTTGCGTCCGGCAGGCCACTTCCAGCCAGCAGATTCCGCAAAGCAAAAAGCCCATTCCTCAAGAGAAATGGGCAGCATTCCGGAGCACGAACAAGATGCAGTATGGGAAATTTTAGAGTTAGAATTTGGGCTTCTGGGGGTTTGTAAAAGAAAACCGGCAGAACAACCCAAGTGAGGAAGTGCTGCAGGTGTAAAAGGATTTCTAAAGAATATTATAGCACGGTACATAAAATTTTCAACAGCCCGCAGGGACGAAATAAGTCCCACAACGGGACGGGAGCTTTTTTGCAGGAACTTTCTGACGCAGCGGGATTTTTATGGTATAGTAGAGAAGACAAAAATGTCCGCTGAAGGAGGACGGTTATGGGACTCATCTGGAATGCCTTTGAACTGGCAGGAACCATATCTTTTGCCCTATCCGGCGCCATTGTGGGCCTGGTTAAGGATATGGATGTATTTGGCATTGTGGTGCTGGCGGTACTGACCGCAGTGGGCGGCGGTATGATCCGGGATGTACTGGCAGGGCAGACCCCGCCGCTGACCCTGATCAGCCCGGCCAATCTGTTTCTGTCCATTGCCATTGCCCTGGCGGCTTCCTACTATTTCTCTTGGTTCCGGATCCGGGGCCGGCGGAAACGGGTACTGAATTTCTTTTACGCCCTGGCGGATACCGTGGGCTTGGCTTCCTTTACGGTAACGGGAACCATGATGGGTCTGGCCCAGGGGGAACCCCATTCCTATGTGTATCCAGTGCTTTTGGGGCTGGTTACCGCCGTAGGGGGTGGGGTGCTCCGGGACCTGATGGCCCAGCGGGTGCCGGTGGTGCTGGTGGCAGATGTGTACGCCACGGCCTCCATTGCCGGCAGCCTGCTCCAGTGCCTGGTGTGGCACTTGGGCTATACCGAGCTGGCCCCCTGGGTAGATGCGGTGAGCATTATCCTGCTCCGGCTGTTGGCCATGAACTACAAATGGCAGCTGATGCACCCCATTGAGCGGCGGAAACGGATTCGGTAGGGAAGTTTCATTATTTCACACCTCTTTTTATAAGGTAAATAAAAAACAGCCTCTGTCCCAGAGTTTTCTGGGGCAGGGGCTGTTTTCTTCTGTTTGTCAGCGCATATTGATGAACTGTACGTCGATGCCGAAATCCTGGCTCTTGACCAATTGGATGACGGCTTGCAGGTCGTCCTTTTTGGGACCGGAAACCCGGACCTGTTCGTCCTGCTGCTGGGTGGTGACTTTAATCTTGGAAGCTTTGATGGCCGCGATGATTTTCTTGGCCGTTTCCTTGTCGATGCCTTGCTTCAGTTTGATGGTTTGGCGCACGGTGCCTTTGGCGGCGGGTTCAATTTTGCCCGGCTCCAGGGCACGCAGGGACAGGTCCCGTTTGGCCATACGCTGGCGCAGAATGTCCAGAATGGCGCCCAGCTTGTACTCGTCTTCGGCAGCCAGTTTCAGGTCGCCGTCAGAGAGTTCAATGCTGGCTTCGGAACCCCGAAAGTCGTAGCGCTGGGAGATTTCCTTGCGGGTTTGGTTCAGGGCATTGTCCAATTCCTGCATATCCAGTTGGGAAACAATGTCGAAAGAGCTGTTTTTGGCCATGAGATGGTCCTCCTTTTTACTTGACCCGGATATCCACTTCAAACATACGGTTCCAGGGAAATTCAACGGTGTAGCGGGTGCCCCGCAGAGTGGGTTCATCGTCCACGTATTGCAGGAACAGGCGGTTGGTGTCGGAAAGAATCCGGTTGTAATACTTGCCCAAGTCGTACTTGAGCTTGAAATCGTGCTGGTCAATGCCCAGGGAAATCCGGTAGCGGATGTTGGCCTGGTAGATCCAGTCGTCCAGCAGCCGGGTCTTCAGCAGCCGCAGCCGCTGTTCCGGCTTCATCAGGCTGCCCAGCATGCCCTGGCTGATGGCGTAGCCTACGGCGTTGTCCGCCGTGTTCCAGCCGTTGTAGGCGGTCAGGTCCAGCAGCGCCTTCTGGTTGGTGAGGGCCAGCATAAAGCCGTTGTCTGCGCCGTTGCTGTAGGAAATGTCTGCTACGGAAACGGGTTTGCGCTTTTCCAGCTGGGCAATTTCCTTGGCAAAGGTCTTGTTGGCCTGGTTGCTGTAGGGGGCGTTGTCATCGCTGGTGGAATCCCGGCAGACGCCGTCGTCGGGGGTGTTTACTGCCAGCACTAGGTCGGCCTTTTTCTCGTGGACCGTTTCCCGGCCGCCGGCAGCAATAATCTGGTTGTGGACGGACTGGGCTGCGCTTTCGTCGGAGTATTGGGGCACGGTGGCGCCGCCCACTCCGGGGGCAAAGACCGGGTAGACCCAGGGCTTGTCCCCCCGGGCTTCATTGATGGCTCGGGTGACCAGGAGCAGTCCCAATTGGTCCACCCCGGGAAGAATCTGGAACTGTTTGTCGCTCATGCCGCTGCCCACGTAGGCCAGGTGCCGGGCTTCCATATGGGTTGCCGACAGGGGGGAGTCATCGTCCTTGCCCAGGGCAAAGTAGTGGAAGACGCCGTTCTGGTCCAGGCGGATTAACCGCTTGTTGGTCTGGAAGTTCATCAGCCGGCGGGTATTCCAGTCCTGCCAGATGCTGTTGGGAATCTGGGCCAAAAGGGTCTGCTGTTCGGCGATTTCCTTGCCGGACAGGCCTTCCAGGTCGGCCTTGTCCTGGAGCTGGGACAGTCGGAAAATGGTGGGCCCAAAATGCTGGTAGTAATCCGGCTCCACCTTGCCGATGCTCTGCTGGGGCGTGCGCATAATGGTGCTGAAGGCATAAATCTTCAGCCCAGGGTTGTCCTTTTTCAGCCGTTCCAGCCGGGTTACCTTGTTCTTCAGGTACTTCTCCAGATGGTCATGGGTGCGGGATGCCACCAGACCGCCGTAGTTCAGGCTGTCCGTGGCAATGACCGCGGCTTCTGCATGGGGTGCTTCTTGTTCTAGCCAGGTCCAAAGTTTT
The DNA here is from genome assembly GCF_003472805.1 of Acidaminococcus sp. AM05-11. NCBI lineage: Bacteria > Bacillati > Bacillota > Negativicutes > Acidaminococcales > Acidaminococcaceae > Acidaminococcus > Acidaminococcus sp. AM05-11. The sequence continues at coordinate 120,117 of NZ_QRMX01000006.1, forward strand.
TCGTTGTCCCCTTGACTGGACTGATCGGACAGGTATTTTACAGGAGGAGTCGTTACAGGATAACCGGCCGCTTTGGCCGTGTCAACGGTATATTCCAAACACACCGGACGGTTGTCCAGGGGAATATACAAGATTTTGGGAGAGGCTGCTGCCTGACGGTGAAGCAGGGTCAGGGCCAGGAGTCCGCTTCCCAAGAGAATTTGGAAAAAACGTTTCATGGAGTCCTCCTTTTTTGCATACCAGTTATTATACACTATCCTGAACCAGAAAATAAAGACTTTGGAGGTTTGTGATATAATAAAGTATTGCAATATATAAGGAGAATCATTATGGAATTTCAGATAAAGGCACCCTTCGCTCCGGCAGGCGACCAGCCGGAAGCCATCGAAGAACTGGCCGAAGGGGTCAAGGAAGGTCTGCATACCCAGGTCCTCCTGGGAGCTACGGGTACGGGCAAAACCTACACCATTGCCCAGGTGATCCAGAAGGTCCAGAAACCCACCCTGGTCATCGCCCACAACAAAACGCTGGCAGCCCAGCTGTGCAGCGAGTTCAAGGAATTCTTTCCCAATAACGCCGTGGAATACTTCGTATCCTATTACGATTTTTACCAGCCGGAAGCTTACCTGCCGGCCACGGACACGTATATTGAAAAGGATTCTTCCATTAATGATGAAATCGATAAGCTGCGCCACTCGGCTACCTCCGCCCTGTTTGAACGCCGGGACGTGATTGTGGTGGCCTCCGTCTCCTGCATCTACGGCTTGGGCGCGCCCAAGGACTACTACGACAGCGTACTGTCCCTCAGGGTAGGGCAGACCGTGGACCGGGACGCCATCCTGGAAAAGCTGGTGAAAATCCGCTATACCCGCAACGACCTGGTGCTGGAGCGGGGCAACTTCCGGGTCCGGGGGGACGTGATTGAAGTAATCCCCTCCAGCTACGGGGAAAAAGGTATCCGCATTGAGCTGTTTGGGGACGAAGTGGACAGCATTATGGAAATCGATGTGCTCACCGGCGCCGTGCTGGACAAGCGGTCCCACGTGGCCATTTTCCCGGCCAGCCACTATGTGACCAGCGACGAAAATATGGAACGGGCCAGGAAGGATATCCGCAAGGAATTGAACGACCGCCTGGCCGTGCTCAAGGACCAGGGAAAGCTCCTGGAGGCAGAACGCCTGGAGCAGCGCACCAACTACGACCTGGAAATGATGGAAGAACTGGGCTATTGCAGCGGCATCGAAAACTATTCCCGGCATCTGACGGGCCGGGCTCCCGGGGAACCGCCCTTTACCCTGGTGAACTATTTCCCGGAGGACTTTCTCACGGTGGTGGACGAAAGCCACGTGACCCTGCCCCAGCTCCGGGCCATGTACGCCGGGGACCGGGCCCGGAAGGAGCAGCTGGTGAAGTACGGCTTCCGGCTGCCCTCCGCCCTGGACAACCGGCCCCTGACCTTTGACGAGTTCCAGGCCCAGAGGGGACAGATTATCTACGTATCCGCTACCCCGGCAGCCTACGAAATGGAAACCACCGACAAGGTGGTGGAACAGATTATCCGGCCTACGGGCCTTTTGGACCCGAAAATTGAGGTACGCCCCATTGCCGGCCAGATTGACGACCTGCTCAGCGAAATCCATAAGGTTTCGGCCCAGGGAGAACGGGTGCTGGTCACCACCCTGACCAAAAAGATGGCGGAAGACCTGACGGAATACCTGGCTTCTTCCGGGGTCCGGGTCCGTTACCTCCATTCGGATATTGTGACCATCGAACGGGCGGAAATCATCCACGACCTGCGGGCCGGGAAGTTTGACGTCCTGGTGGGCATCAACCTGCTCCGGGAAGGGCTGGATATGCCGGAAGTATCCCTGGTGGCCATTTTGGACGCCGACAAGGAAGGCTTCCTGCGCAGCGATACGGCCATGATCCAGACCATTGGCCGGGCGGCCAGAAATGCACACGGCCGGGTTATTATGTACGCCGACAATATAACCGGCTCCATGGAGCGAGCCATTGAGGAAACCAACCGCCGGCGGGCCAAGCAGGAAGCGTACAATGAGGCCCACGGCATTGTGCCCAAGACCATTCAGAAAAAAGTGGTGGACCTGATCAAGCTCACCAAGATTGCCGAAGACGACACCAGCGCCGAAAACTATGGGAAGGGCGGCCTGAGCAAGGCCAGCACCAAAGCCCTGGAGAAACAGGCGAAAGACCTAGAAAAGAAGATGAAAGCAGCGGCCAAGCAGCTGGACTTCGAGCTGGCAGCCGAACTGCGGGATCAGCTGATTTTGCTGAAAGGAGAAATTTCCAAGCGTCATGAACGATGATTATATTGTGATCCAGGGTGCCCGGCAGCACAACCTGAAAAACATTTCCTTAAAAATTCCCCGAAACAAGCTGGTGGTCATCACCGGCCTGTCCGGCAGCGGCAAGTCCTCCCTGGCCTTTGATACCATTTATGCCGAAGGCCAGCGCCGCTACGTGGAGTCCTTGTCCGCCTATGCCCGGCAGTTCCTGGGCCAGATGGACAAACCCGATGTGGACTATATTGGCGGCCTGAGTCCCGCCATTTCCATTGACCAGAAGACCACCAGCCGGAATCCCCGGTCCACGGTGGGTACGGTGACGGAAATCTACGACTACCTGCGGCTGCTGTTTGCCCGGATTGGGATTCCCCATTGCCCCAACTGCGGTAAGGTCATTGAGCGCCAATCCCCCCAGCAGATTGCGGACAAGGTACTGGAACTGCCGGAAGGCACCAAGTTCATGATTATGGCTCCGGTCATCTGGGGCCGTAAGGGCGAGCACAAAAACGTCCTGGAATCCGTCCGCCGGGCGGGCTATGTCCGGGTCAAGGTGGACGGGGAAATCCGGACCCTGGACGAAGACATTGTCCTGGACAAGAAAAAGAAACATTATATCTCCGTGGTGGTGGACCGGCTGGTGGCCCGTCCGGGACTGGGCAGCCGGCTTACCGACTCCCTGGAAACGGCTCTGAAACTGGGGGAGGGCACCGTGGCCATTGACCTGATGGACGGTACCAGCCAGGTGTACAGCGAAAAGTTTGCCTGTGCCGACTGCGGCATCAGCCTGCCGGAAATCGAGCCCCGGTTGTTTTCCTTCAACGCCCCCTACGGGGCCTGCCCGGACTGCATGGGCCTGGGCCAGCATATGGAATTTGACCTGGACCTGGTGATTCCGGACAAGACCAAACCCTTTGACCAGGGGGCCATTGCTGCTGTCAGCTCCAACGTCAAATCCTATTTCCTGTGCCAGCTGGCTTCCGTGCTGAAAAGCCGGGGCTATTCCCTGGCCAATTGTTGGAAGGACCTGCCTAAAGGGTTCCAAAAGGAGCTTTTGGAAGGGATTCCTGACGAAACCTTTACTTTTGAATATGAAAACCTCATGGGCGAAACCCACGAGCACAATACGCCCTTTGAAGGGATTATTCCCCTTTTGAAGCGCCGGCTGAAAGAAGCCATGAGCGAAAGCCAGCGGCTGGACTACGAGTCCTTTATGACCGCCATTGAATGCTCCACCTGTCACGGGGCCCGGCTGCGGCCGGAAGTCCTGGGCATTACCGTAGGGGATAAGAACATCCAGCAGGTGTGCGAGATGCCCGTCCGGGAAAGCCTGGAGTTTTTCAATACCCTGAAGCTGTCCGACCGGGACGCTTTTATTGCCGCCCAGATTCTCAAAGAAATCCGGGCCCGGCTGTCCTTCCTGAACAATGTGGGCCTGGACTACCTGACCCTGTCCCGGGCTGCGGCCACCCTGTCCGGCGGCGAAGCCCAGCGCATCCGTTTGGCCACCCAGATTGGCTCGGGACTGGTGGGAGTGCTGTACATTTTGGACGAGCCCAGCATCGGCCTGCACCAACGGGACAACGACAAGCTCCTGGCAACCCTGAAGAACCTGCGGGATATGGGCAATACCCTGATTGTGGTGGAACACGATGAGGATACCATGTACGCCGCCGACCAGATTATCGACATCGGGCCCGGCGCCGGGGAAAACGGGGGCTACGTCGTGGCCCAGGGCACGGCGGAAGAAATCTGCCAGGTGCCCGATTCCGTTACCGGCCAGTACCTCAGCGGCCGGAAGAAGATTGAAGTGCCCAAAGTGCGCCGCAAAGGAACGGGAAAAAAGATTACCATCAAGGGGGCCCGGGCCAACAACTTGAAGAACATCGACGTGTCCATTCCCCTGGGCACCCTGACGGTGGTCACCGGGGTCAGCGGCAGCGGCAAGTCCACCCTGGTAAACGACATTCTCTACAAGGCCCTGGCCAAGGAGCTCATGGGCGCCCGGGAGCGTCCCCTGGCCCACGACAAGATTCTGGGGCTCAAGAACATCGACAAGGTCATCAACATCGACCAGAGCCCCATTGGCCGGACGCCCCGGTCCAATCCGGCTACCTATACCGGGACCTTTGACCTGATTCGGACCCTGTTCAGCACCACCAACGATGCCAAGCTCCGGGGCTACAAACCCGGCCGCTTCAGCTTCAACGTCAAGGGCGGCCGTTGCGAGGCCTGCCACGGGGACGGGTTGCTGAAAATCGAAATGAACTTCCTGCCGGACGTGTACGTGCCCTGCGAGGTCTGCCACGGCACCCGCTACAACCGGGAAACCCTGGAAGTCCACTATAAAGGAAAGAACATCGCCGACGTGCTGAACATGACCGTTACCGAGGCCTGCCAGTACTTCAGCAACCAGCAGCGGATCCTGCGCAAGCTCCAGGTCCTGGAAGACGTGGGCCTGGGCTACATCCGGCTGGGGCAGGCGGCTACCACCCTGTCTGGGGGCGAAGCCCAGCGGGTGAAACTGGCCACGGAACTGGCCAAGGTGAACACCGGCAAGACCCTGTACATTTTGGACGAACCCACCACCGGCCTGCACATGGCCGACGTGCACAAGCTGCTGGAAGTGCTCCAGCGCCTGGTAGATGCGGGCAGTACCGTGGTGGTCATCGAGCACAACCTGGACGTGATCAAGTCCGCGGACTATCTCATCGACCTGGGTCCCGAAGGGGGCGACCGGGGCGGCACCGTAGTGGCCACCGGCACGCCTGAAGAACTGGCCCAGATTCCGGAATCCTATACCGGACAGTATGTAAAGAAGGTTTTAGTATGAATCAGGCCATCGCCGATACCCTGGCCGTCTTGCCGGAGGCCCCAGGGGTCTACATTATGCACGACAGTACCGGCAAGGTGATTTACGTAGGAAAGGCCGTTATCCTGAAAAACCGGGTGCGCAGCTATTTCCGGAAGTCCACCCAGAGCTCTCCCAAGGTCCGGGCCATCAATGCCCACGTGGCTTCTATTGAAACCATTGTTACGGCCAGCGAAATGGAAGCCCTGATTCTGGAATGCAACCTGATCAAGAAATACCGGCCCCGGTACAATATTGACCTGAAGGACGACAAGACGTATCCCTACCTGAAAATTACCGTGGAGGAAGCGTACCCCCGGATGGTGCTGACCCGGCGGGTGCTCCAGGACGGGGCCAAGTACTACGGGCCTTTTGCGGACGCCGGCGCCCTGCGGGACACCATGAAGCTGATTCGCACCATGTTCCCCCTGCGCCATTGCCGGAACATGAATGTGAAGCGGCCCTGCCTCCAATACCATCTCCATCGCTGCCTGGCGCCCTGTACCGGCAAGGTGCCCCTTACGGAGTACCGGAAACTGGTGGACCAGGTACTGCTGCTGATGGACGGGAAGGTGGGGGAACTGAAAAAGGACCTGACGGAAAAAATGCTCCAGGCTTCCGAGGCTATGGAGTACGAAAAGGCCGCCCACTACCGGGATTCCCTCCAGAGCCTGGAACGGCTGGAAGAAAAGCAGAAGGCCACCACCGAAGGCGGGGACCGGGACGTGATTGGCCTGGCTTCCGACGAAACCGGGGTCTGCGTTCAGGTGTTCTTTGTCCGGGGCGGCAAGATTTTGGGCCGGGACAGCTTTTTCCTGGACCAGGAAGTGGGGGAGCCCGGAGGGGATATTCTGTCGGACTTTATGAAGCAGTACTACACCAAGCAGCACCAGCCGCCTAAGGAAGTCCTGGTGAGCCAGGAGCTGACGGACAGCGACCGGGTGCTGCTAGGCCAGTATCTCAGCACCCTGGCGGAAAAGACCGTGAACCTGTTGGTGCCCCAGCGGGGCTTAAAGCACGATCTGGTGCTCATGGCCGTAAACAACGCCAAAAAGAACCTGGAAGAACGGCTGCGCCGGGGCCACGCGTCCTTAAAGACAGACCTGGATGCCGCCGAAGAACTGCAAAAGGCCCTGGGCCTGTCCCAGCCCCTGGAGCGCATGGACTGCTTCGATATTTCCCACAACCAGGGCCGGGAAACCGTGGCCTCCATGGTGGTGTTTCGCAATGGCAGCCCCAGCAAAAAGGACTACCGCCGGTACAAACTCCGGTCCACAGAAGGCAAGCCCGACGACTTCAAATCCATGCAGGAAGTGGTGTACCGCCGCTACAAGGACCTGGAAGATCTACCTAGCCTGATCATCATCGATGGGGGCAAGGGCCAGCTGAGCTCCGCCCTGGAAGTAATCCGGGGCCTGGGGATTTCGGACGTGCCCGTCATTGGCCTGGCCAAGCGGGAAGAAGAGATCTTTAAGGAAGGGGAGCATACCAGCATCCTCTTGGACAAGATGTCCCCGTCCCTGCACCTGATCCAGCACATCCGGGATGAGGCCCACCGGTTTGCCATTACCTACCACCGGAAGCGCCTGGGGAAACGGAACCTGGTTTCCGTGCTAGACCACCTGGAAGGCATCGGCCCCAAACGCCGGGAGGCCCTGTGGAAACGGTTCGGCACCCTGGACGCCATGAAGCAGGCTTCCCTGGAGGATCTTGCTGCGGTGGAGGGCATGAACAAAAGCGCTGCGGAGAAGGTGTACGCCTTCTTGCAGGGAACCCTGTCGGAGAAGCAGGACCTGGTGCAGTAATACATAAAGTAGTACATATAAGCATATATTATTTATCGATAATTTTTATTAAAATTTGCCGAAACCTATTGTAACTCCTCCGGTACTTTGGTATAATCACAGTAAATCAAGAAAGTAATTACAGACTAGGGGGAATATAGAATGAAAAAATACGTTTGTGGCGTTTGCGGTTATGTATACGACGAAGCTGCTGGTGATCCTGAACACGATATCGCTCCGGGCACCAAATTCGAAGACCTGCCGGATGATTGGGTTTGCCCCATCTGCGGTGTAGGCAAGGATCAATTCGCCGAAGAATAAGAGAAATGAACAGTCCTGCCCGGCGGCAGGACTCTTTTTTTGTGTCTGCCAAGGAGGAAAGTGTATGAAACTGAAAATGATTGCCCTGGATTTAGACGATACCCTGTTAAATCCAGAGAAGAATATTGCCCCGTCCGACGCCCAAGCGGTCCGGAACGCCATTGCTGCCGGGTACTATGTCACCCTGGCCACCGGCCGGATGTACCGTTCCGCCCTGCCCTACGCCAACGAACTGGGCATCATCAACCCCTTGGTGGTGTATAACGGTGCCCTGCTCCGGGACCCCCTGAGCCATAAGGACCTGGGAGCCTGGCCCCTGCCCCGGGAAATTGCCCAGCCGGTCATCGACGACTGCCTCAGCCGGGGCATCTACATCCAGGCCTACGTCAACGATACCCTGTGGACCAAGGCGGACTGCGAGGAAGTCCAGTACTATTCCAAATTTGCCCGGGTGCCCTATGAAGTGAAAGGGGAGGAAATCCACCATTTGCCGGAGGATCCCCACAAGCTGCTGATTGTAGCCCGGGAGCCCGGCCAGACGGACCTTTTGCGGCAGGAACTGACGGAAAAGTACGCCGGTAAAATCAAGATTGTCAGCTCCTCCAAGGGCTTTTTGGAAATTACCGCCCCGGCTACCAACAAATGGAATGCCCTGCGGACCCTGGCCCAGAAGGAAGGCATCAAGGACCAGGAAATCCTCTGCATCGGGGATTCTGACAACGACCTGGAAATGATCAAGCACTGCGGAATCGGCTGCGCCATGGGCAATGCCTCTGACGCCGTGCGGGAAGCGGCCACCGTCATCACCGGGCCCAATACCCGGCAGGGAGTCAGCTGGATTATCCGGGCCGTAATGACCAAACAGCTGGACGTACCGGAAGAATAAAGAAAACTTCATGCCTTCCAGGCATAGGAGATTTGCTTTTGCGTAAATTTTTTTGCAGGAACGGATAGTACATAGTATAATTAAAAACACGATTTGCAATGCTGCAAGGGGGTAGATGGAAGATGGCGAGAACGCTGCTGATTACCGGAATGTCCGGCGCGGGGAAGACGCAGGTCATGCGTACGCTGGAGGATCTGGGCTATTTTTGCGTAGATAATCTTCCCCCCACGTTTATTCCGAAATTCATTGAGCTTTGCCGCAAGAAGGACGACAATACCAAACTGGCTTTGGTGGTGGACATCCGGGGCGGCAAATTCTTCAATGCCTTTCATGAGGTGCTGGACCAGCTGACCCAGAAAGGGGTCTCCTATGAACTGGTGTTTCTGGACGCTGAGGACAGCACCCTGATCCGCCGCTACAAGGAAACCCGGCGCCGCCACCCGCTGGCCGGCCGCAAGGGTCTCAGCGCGGATATCCAAAAAGAGCGGGAAATCCTCAGCCAGGTACGGCAGAGGGCAACCACCATTATCGACACCACCAAAACCACCACCAAACAGCTCCGCCAGGAGATTATCCAAAAGTTTGGCACGGAAGGCGAACTGCCGCCCATGAACATTGTGGTCCAGTCCTTTGGCTTCAAGTACGGCCTGCCCCTGGACTGCGACATGGTCTTTGACGTGCGCTTCCTGCCCAACCCCTTCTACCTGCCGGAACTGAAGGAGTTGTGCGGCAACGACCAGCCTGTGGTGGACTATATCAATGACAAACCGGTGACCCAGGAATTTTTGACCAAGCTGTTTGACCTGGTGAAATTCCTGCTGCCCCAGTATACCCAGGAGGGCAAAAGCCAGCTGATGATCGGCGTTGGCTGCACCGGGGGCCGGCACCGGTCCGTCTTTGTGGCCAACCGGCTGTGCCAGTTCATTGAACAGTGCGGGTATGGTGCCCAGGTGATGCATCGGGACCTGATCAAGAAATAGGAGAGATGCCTATGAAATGGATAAAGTGGTTATACCCGGGCCTCAACCTGAAACGCTGGCTGTTTGTTTTTGCTCTGGGCGTTATCATGGCCTGTGTAGGAGTCACTTTAATCTTCAATTACCAATTTGTGGGACTTATTGAGGCTCTGGTTTTCAACTTCATCAATTATGTGGGCGGGGAATACTACCAGTCCACCATGACGGCAATCGGCGCCTTCAACGTGGCCGCCGGGATCCTCCTGATGTTCTACGGAGCGGCCCGGGTCATCAAGACCGTAATCAATGCCGTTATGCCCGGGGAGAAGGAATCCCTCCGGGAACTGATTTTTACCCAGCAGAAACTTCATAAAGGGCCTTCCGTGGTAGTGATTGGCGGCGGCACCGGACTTTCCGTGCTGCTCCGGGGCATCAAGCTGATTACCAACAACTGTACGGCGGTGGTAACCACGGCCGATGACGGTGGTTCGTCCGGCCGGCTGCGCAAGGAAATGGGCATTATCCCTCCCGGGGATATGCGCAACTGCCTGGTGGCCCTGGCCGATACGGAACCCTTGATGGAGAAAGTCATGCAGTACCGCTTCCACGACAGTTCTTCCCTGAGCGGGCACAACCTGGGGAACCTGTTCATTGCCGCCATGAGCGACGTGGAAGGGGGCAATATGGAAGAGGGGCTGGCTGCCACCTGCGAAATCCTCAAGGTGCGGGGCCACGTCTGGCCCAGTACCGCCGAGAACATCCAGCTGAAAGCCCAGATGGACGACGGCAGCACGGTCATTGGGGAATCGGCCATTACCGCCTCTCCCCATAAGATTGTGAAGCTGATGACCGAGCCGGAAAACCCCAAGGCCTCCCAGCGGGCGGTGGACGCCATTATGCACGCCGACGCCATTATCCTGGGACCGGGCAGCCTGTACACCAGTGTGCTGGCCAGCCTGATTGTTCCCGGCATCAAGGAAGCCGTGATCCACTCCAAGGCAGTGAAGATTTACGTGTGCAACGTCATGACCCAGCCCGGGGAAACCGATGGCTACGGCGCCTACGAGCACGTCCAGGCCCTGATTCGCCACATGGGTACCCAGTGCCTGGATTACGTGGTGGTCAACGAGCAGAAAGCCTCCCCGGACCAGATTGCCAAGTACGGGAAGGAAGGCTCCGAGCCGGTGACCCCGGATGTGGAGAAAATCGAAAAGCTGGGCATCGACTGCGTGCCGGCCAAGCTGCTAAACGACAGCGACCTGGTGCGGCATAACCCCCAGAAACTGGCCAAGACTATCATCGGCCTGATCTACCGGCTGCAGCTGTTTGGCCGGGGCATTCGTTTCTTTGATTACTTCTTTGCCCGGCAGACCATGCAGGAACTGCGGAAACACGCCAAAAAGGAGTCTTAGTCATGTCCTTTTCCACTGATGTGAAAAACGAAGTAGCCCGGCTGGAAGGGGAAGAAAAAAGCTGTGAGCAGGCTGAACTGTTTGGCCTGTTGCGGATCAGCGGTTCCATTTCCCTGAGCGGCCGTAAGGTGGGCATCCATTTCACCACGGAAAATGCCGCCCTGGCCCGCCGGACCCTGCGGCTGCTGAAAAACAACTTTTCCGTCCAGACGGAAGTCATCGTAACCCGGTCCCGGCGCCTGAAAAAGAACAACCGGTACCAGATTCACGTGCTTCCCTCGGACGAAGCCCGGGCGGCCCTCAGCCACCTGCGGCTGCTCTCCCCGCCGGAAGAGGCGGAAAAAGTCCTGCTGAAAAAGGAGGACTGCAAGAAAGCTTTCCTCCGGGGAGTCTTCCTGGCCGGCGGTTCGGTGAACAAACCCATTGCCGACTACCATCTGGAGCTGCTCAGCGACAATTTGGACCTGTGCCAGTTCATCCAGAAAATCATGAAAGGTTTCGGTCTTCCCGCCAAGGTGGTGGACCGGAAAAACAGCTACATTGTGTACCTGAAGGAAGGAAATTCCATTGCCAATTTCCTGTCCCTGATCGGGGCCCACAACGCCTACCTGGAATTTGAAAATGTGCGGGTCCTGAAGGATATGCGCAACAAGGTCAACCGGGTGGTCAATTGTGAGACCGCCAACCTGAACAAGGTGGTAAAAGCCTCCGTGCGCCAGATTACGGCCATTCACACCATTGATGAGACCATCGGTCTGTCCGCCCTGCCTGATTTGCTGCAGGAAGCGGCCCGGCTGCGGCTGGAACATCAAGACCTGTCCGTAGGGGAGCTGGCAGCACTTACCGAAGAAAATATCGGAAAATCCGGATTAAACCATCGTTTTAAGAAAATCGAAAAAATAGCGGAAGAACTGAGGGAAGGGAAATGCTGAAAAAGGTAATCATATTCTTAATCGTACTGGCCCTGTTGATTTTGGGAGGCATGAAATTCTTTGAGGCGGACTACGCCCGTTTCTGTGACGAGACCGTGCCTATTTTCGCCTATCATCGGGTGGAATATAAGGATGACGTGTACACTATGCCTCCAGAGCAATTCGACCAGCAGATGCAGTATTTGAAGGAGCAGGGCTACCAGACCATCAAATTGGAAGACTACGTGCAGGGCCGCCGGGAAGGGAAAGTGTTCCACAAGACCTGCGTGGTGATTTTTGATGATGGCTATCTGGACAACCTGACCTATGCAGCCCCCATTATGCAGAAGTACGGCTTCGTGGGCAATATGTTCATGGCAGTCAAGTTTGAAGGCTGGCCGGGCTACCTGGACTGGCATACCCAGCACGACCTGCTGCGCTATGGCTGGGCTGAAGGCTCCCATACCTTTGATCATGAACCCCTGACCAAAATGTCTCCGGAAGAAGTGGACTACGAACTGGAACGTTCCATGAAATACGTCCGGGGCATCTATAATCCTGCCATCGGCATTGCCTTCTCCTATCCCAACGGCGCCTGCAACGACCGGATTGCTGCCCAGGTGGAAAAGGCCGGCTACATTGCCGGGGTGGCTGGGACGGTGGGCGTCAATACCAATAAGGTGCCCCTGATGCAGCTGCGCCGGGTAAACGTATTCCAAAACAAGCCGGAGGATATCGGCTGCTTTATCTACGAACTCCATAAGGCCCAGCTCATCAGCTACATTGCCCAAACGGGCATCGATCCTGGCTGGCTCCTTGCTTGGTACCACCGGATTCGCGGCTAGGTCTTGCGTTCTTGGCCAAAACAATATAAAATAAATAGAAAATCTTAGAATAGGGGATGAAACTATGTTGAAAAGAATTAAGACTGTCAATAAAGAGATGCTGAAAAAGACTCTGAGAACTGGCGGTTGCGGTGAATGCCCTGCTTCCTGCCAATCTGCCTGCAAGACTTCCTGCACGGTAGGCAATCAGGTCTGCGAAAAAGCCTAAGCGGTAATGCCATTGTGGAAGCTCCTCGCTTTGCGCGGGGAGCTGTTTTTCTTATAAGAAGGGCGGAACTATTTTGTTGATTCATAGAATGCATTTAGACGATAACTACGTAGTGCTGGACGTGAACAGCGGTGCCGTGCATATCATTGATAAGATGATCTACGACCTGCTGGGCTTTTATGACGGCACCAACGCAGAAGCCACCAAGGAACAGTTTAAGGGCGTATACCCGGAAGCCGACGTGGCGGAAGCACTGGACGAATTACAGGAACTCCAGGCCGCTGGCCTTTTGTTCTCTCCGGAATTCCCCGTACCGGATACCTTCCGGGAAGAACCGGTACTGAAATCCCTGTGCCTCCATGTGGCCCATGACTGCAACCTGCGCTGCCGGTACTGCTTTGCCGACACCGGGGACTTTGGCGGTCACCGTGCCCTGATGAGCAACGAAGTGGCTGACAAGGCCGTGGAATTTGCCATCAAAGGTAGCAAGCAGCGCCACAACCTGGAACTGGATCTGTTTGGCGGGGAACCGATGATGAACTACCCGGTGGTGCAGCACATTGTGGAATACGTGCGCAAAAGAGAAAAAGAAACCGGCAAGAACATCAAATTGACCCTGACCACCAACGGCACCCTGCTTACCGATGAGAACGTGAAGTTCCTGAACGATAACCATGTGATGCTGGTGCTGAGTCTGGACGGCACCCAGAAGACCCACGACTATATGCGGCCGTACCCGGGCCACAAAGGCTCCTACGAAATGGCCGTCAAGGGCTTCAAGAAGGTCATCGATTCCCGGAAGGGCAAGAACTACTACCTGCGGGGCACCTATACCCATTTCAACCCCCATTTCACCGAAGACGTGCTGAGCATGCTGGAAGTGGGCTCTGAAATCTCCATGGAACCCGTAGTGGGCACCGATGAACCCTATGTGCTCACCGAAGAAGACTGGCCGATTCTGGATAAGGAATATGAGAAGCTGGCCCGGGCTTACCTGGCCAAGAAACGCGCTGGTGAACCTTTTGACTTCTTCCATTTCAACGTAGCCCTGGACAACGGCCCCTGCGTAGCCAAACGTCTGGCAGGCTGCGGCGCCGGCCACGAATACTTTGCCATTACCCCGGAAGGGGATATCTATCCCTGCCACCAGTTTGTAGGCCGGGAGCAGTATAAGATGGGCACCCTGGACACCGGTATCCAGAAAAAGGATATGGTCCAGTACTTCCGTCATATGCACGTCATGAAGAAGGAAGAATGCTCCCAGTGCTGGGCCCGGTTCTTCTGCAGCGGCGGCTGCCATGCCAATGCGGATCTGGCCAACGGAACCATTGAAAAACCCTATGAATACGGCTGCCGGATCCAGAAGAAGCGCCTGGAAATGGCCATTATCTTGCAGGCACTCCTGACCGAAGACGTTCAGGAAGGGCTGGAAGATCACCGTCCTCATATCGACAACTTCAAATACCAAGTAGAAAAATAAAAAAAGTTGCAAAAAGCACTTGCTAAATACCGGAAAATCTGGTATTATCTTATCTCGTCAACGGCGTTGGATTTTTCTTGAACGTTCGGCTGGAAAGCCGAAACAAAAGAAAATGAAAAAAAGAGTTGACGAGATAAGAAAAAAGTGCTATTATAACAAAGTCGTCGGTGAGTAAGAATGCTGACAACGCAGTACCTTGAAAACTGAATATTGATTGACAGATGTGCGGGTCAAGTCACCTTTACGGTG
>NZ_QRMX01000060.1:0-3448 GCF_003472805.1 Acidaminococcus sp. AM05-11
ATACATAGAATATCTTAAAAAAAATATGCTTGACATATTACCAGAATGCTAAAAGGTCGAGGTTTTAATAGGTCGTGCGGTCCGCAGGGTATATACGTGAGTCGGGGCCCTCCGGGCATCCTGGCTGGGTCCATCCGAGGTCCTGTGCACAGCTGTACCCTAAAAAGTTCTTACCTTGCTTTTTTAGAAGGCAAGAAGGTAAGAACTTTTGGTCCCTCAATCCCTACCCCATTTTATTTTTCGACATACTTTGCAATTTTGCAAGCTAATGATATAATCACAATTATCAAAAGTGCGCAGTGAAACTCATTCCTCGTATAGTGTACTTTGCATCACAAATTATCCATTTCTGCGTTTATCACTGTCACTTTTCAATCATTTGCTTTTCCTGTATAAACATAGGCTGCGTCTGGTTTTCTCGGCTGTTTCAGCTCTTTGAATTACCTTCTCCTAGCTGCCTTGATTTGAGCCCAACTTTTCTCAGATCGGCAAAAAGAGCCTTGCGTTGTGCACTTGTACATCACAAGTAAACGGAATGATTTCTTCGGTGCATGGGACCTATTGCTATAATAAAATCCAGGAAAATATAAACATAGGGGTATATCCTAAAAGTATAAATAGCCCTATTACGTCCAAAATTAGCTCAGAAGCGGTATTTTGTATACAGTCCATACCCGAGGTTATGTTTCACTCTTTTCACCCTTTAAAGACGAAATTTGGCGAGATTTTCGTCTTTGGTCTGCAAAATGGCAGCGGGAACCCGCATCCCGACCAGCCGGTTCAGTGCGGTACAGGCCAGGCAGATCCTGTACAAGAGCTTTCCCGTGTAATCACCGTGGCTGTAGCAGTCTGTAGGGCATAAGAGCATATAGAGCTTAAAAGCCGTAGTTCTATAGCTACTTAGTGCTATGTAAATATAAAACACCAAGCTTTTAGGTTTTTTAGTCTTATCTGGTCTAATCTACTCTAGTCTAGTCTAATCTAATCTCGGTTGCCAAATGGTTGTCAGTTGGTTGTCACTTGGTTGCCACTTGGTTGTCAGTTGGTTGCCAAAATGAAATTTCGGGACATTCACGGAAAAGTTCCTTAATTTCAATACATTTGTATTTTTAGAAAGTACGTACTGCATTTTTCTACAAAAAAATTGCGCTGCTTTTTAAAAACATAAGGACCGCAGCCTCTGTAACGCTCATCCTTCACAAGCAAAACATCACCTATACCGCCATTTTTTTCACTGCCCATACGTTTTCTAACGCTCGCCAACACTCGTTAACGCTCGTTAACACTCACTTGGAAGCTAGTTCAGACAAAAGCCCTACTGACGAGAAAAGTTCTTCTTGCATAAATCAGGCCCTCAGCATCACGCCAGGGGCTATTTTGTTTCCTTATGCAGTTCGCTTTCCTTATTTCATATTCTTGAACCGGGCATCCATTTGGGAGCTGAACCAGCGGCCATTCATGACCTGCTGGATCAGGGTCTTCTTTTGGGCATTGGTGAGGGTTTGATCGGCAGCCATTTCGTCCAATACTTCCTTAATGGTGGTATGGGTATGGCTTTGGTCGATGACGGCTTTATCCTTGGTGGCGTTGACAATCAGGGAAGAAGGACCATTGGTGGTATCGGTCCACTGCTGCCACTGGGGCAGGTTCTTGCCATTAGGGTTGCCGGTGCGCATAAAGTTGCCGAAGTACTGTTGGATATCTTTCTGCAGGGCCAGGGCGCCGGGATTGCTGAAAGCATCTTTGGGGTAGCTGGCAACGGAGTTGGTAGCCAGTTCGGTTACGAAGGGAATCCAAATGCCATGGACGGAGCCCAGCAGGAAAGCAGATTCCTTCCCGACTAGTTCCGGATTATTGCCGTAGGCAATGGACATGGTATAAATGGGTGCATCTCCGTAGGCGCTCTTCATAATTTCCGCGGATTCTTCTGCGTTAAAGAGGCCGTAGAGTTTGCCGCCGTACTTGTTGGCAAAAGCATATTCCTGGTGTTTTACCGGATCCGTAAAGATAGTCTTGTCCTTAATGGCCGAGGCAAAATACGGGTCTCCTTTCATAAACAGGGAGAATTCGTCCGTACCGGTAACCATCACCAGGGGCACCTGGTTGTAGTTCTTGGTGGCAAAGCCGTCTTTGGGCAACACCACGCCATCGGTGTACAAATGCGGGAAGGCTTCCATGCGGATAGCGGCTCCGCCAAAGGCGCCGGCCACCCGGTCTGCGGACAGGCCGTTCAAATAGGCTGCCACTTCAGGTTTATCCTGAAGCAGCCACTTGGCGGCTTCCTTGGTATTCTTTTTCATGCCGTCCGCTACCGCCAGGGGTGCAAAATGCTGGGCAAAAATTTTCTGGGCCCAGGCGGGCTTAGAGGTGGTCATACCGCCGCTGAAGGACAGGGCTTTTTGGAACTTGCCCTTGGCTGCCGGGGAAATCAAAAGGGCCATGACATCCCGGCCGCCAGAGGAGAAGCCGGAAATGGTGATATTGTTGGGGTCACCGCCAAAGTTGGCAATATTTTCCTTGGTCCAATCCAGGCCCTGAATCATATCCAGAACGGCAAAGTTCCCGGAATTTTCCTGGGGCGTACCATGTTTCAAGGCGGGCAGCGGGTTAAAGCCCAAGGCGCCCAGCCGGTGGTTGATGCTGATAACCACTACGTTGGCACTTTCTGCAAAATGCTGCATATAGGGCAGTTGTGCCAGGCCTGTCTGGTTGTTGCCCCCATGAATAAAGAACAGCACAGGAAGGCCGGTTTCCTTGGTGTTGGGCCGGTAAATATCCAAGTTCAGGCAATCCTCCACCCCTTGGGTATTGCCAGCGGTACCTTGGATACCCCGGGGACCGGGTTTATCCGTTTTCAGGATGCCCTTCCAGGGCACCGGATCCTCAGGTGCTTTCCACCGCTGGGCCGTGCCATAGGGAACCCCTTTCCAAACCAGGGCCTTGTCCACCTGCACCCCTTGGACATAACCATATTGGGTATCCTGGAGAACCCCCTGATGGTAGGCAGAAACATCGGCCTTCTGCTGCTGGGCCTTTTGCTTTACCTGAGCCGCAGGAGCCTGGGCCGGCTGGGCCCACACTGGAGTCAGCAGCGTGGCAGACAAAGAACCTGCCAAAAGAGCAGAAAGCAACAAACGCGTGTTTTTCATAAAATCGACCTCCCTGTATGCCTTTCAGTTATAAGAATAGTATAAATTATTTGCAAACTAATGAAAAATGGGTTTTCTGCATCTATTTATGCAGGTTATGCATAAATTCACAACATATTCGGTAGTCACGTTCTGAATAGTGGCCTGGAAAACGGAAATGAGTCTGTCGACAGAGATGGTAAGCAGTATGCTTGCATATTCCGGTCTGATTAGGCCCACCTGCACGGTGTTTTTCTTCCACCTTGTATATACCGATACGATTTTGCCATGTGCACGGACTTTTTTTACCACTCTGCCGC